>NZ_WWIC01000344.1:0-28169 GCF_009872555.1 Streptomyces sp. SID5643 | reverse complement strand
TCCACCCCCGGCCCCACCCCGCCCGGCCCGGCCGCCCCCGCACCCGTGGACCCCGACGGCGCCGGCACCCTGCGCGAGGGAGCCAGCGGCCCTGAGGTGACCGAACTCCAGCAACGCCTCCTGCGCATCCCGGACGTCTACCGGGACGGCTCCACCAGCGGCCGCTACGACCCCACCCTCACCGCGGCGGTCGCCCGTTTCCAGCTCTGGTACGGCATCCGCGGTGACGAGACCGGCGTGTACGGCAACGACACCCGGGCCGCACTGGAGTCCCGCACACCGGCGGGGGCGAGCTGATGTGTGACGATGGCCGGCATGGACGAGTTCGTCGACCGGCTGAATCCCGAGATGTACGTGGTCACCGCGGCCGCGGGCGGTGAACGGGCGGGATGCCTGGTCGGGTTCGCCTCGCAGTGCTCGCTGCGGCCCGTGCGGTTCGTGGTGTGGCTGTCCGAGCTCAACCACACCTTCCGGGTGGCCCGGAACGCGGACGTCCTCGCCGTGCACCTGCTCGGCCGCGAACAGTACGGCCTCGCCGAGCTGTTCGGCGGGCACACGGGGGACCGGACGGACAAGTTCCAGGACGTCCGTCTGCGGGAGGCGTACGGGGGAGCCCTCGTCCTTGAGGACGCGCCCGCCTGGTTCGTCGGCCGGATCCTGACCCGTGCGGGCGGCGGCGACCACATCGGCTTCGTCCTCGACCCGGTCGAGTGGGGCGGGCACGAGGCGCACGACGGGCCGTTGCTGCGGCTTTCCGACGCCCTGACCATCGACCCGGGACACCCGGTCGACTGACGTCGCTCCCCTCCTGTCGAACGCCGGGCAAAGGGATGGGGAAAGCCGCACCACGGCGCGGGCAGCCGGCGTCAAGCTGGGCCGGGGCGACGCACGAGGCGCCCGAACCGCCGCGAACCGAAGGCCACGCCCATGAACGGCTCCCGCATCCCCGGCCTGGTGCTGCCCACCCTGTTCCTGCTGGCCCTGCTCGTGGGCCTGTGGTGGTACTGGCGTCACCGCGGTGACCTGTGAGCGCGGCGGACCCCTACCCGCCCCGAACTCCGGGAACCCGGACGTCCACCACGCACACGTCGTCCCGCCGCTCCTCCGGCAGCATCCGCGCCAGCAAAGGCCCCAGCGAGGCGGGCTCGTCACCGTGCGGAGCCGCCACCGCCTCGACGAGCTGCTCCAGACCCCGGTCGATGCTGTCCGGGGGATGCTCCACGAGGCCGTCGGTGTACAGGATGAGCCGGTCGCCCGGGTCGAGACGGCACTCCGCCTCCCGGTAGACCGGCGTGGCGGTCGCCCCGAGCAGCATGCCGTGGGGCCTGGGCAGATACCGCGCATCGCCGTCCCGCAGGAGCAGCGGCGGGGGATGTCCCGCCTGGGCCCAGACCAGGCGTCGGCGGCGCGGTTCGTAGCGGGCCAGCACCATCGTGGCGGTCGCGTGGGAGTCGCGTGAGTGCAGCAGCAGGGTGTTCAGCCGGGCGAGCGCGCCGGTCAGCGACGAGCCCGTGATGACCATGCCCTTCGCGGTGAACCGGAGCTGGGCCATCGTGGCCACCGCGTCGACGCCGTGCCCGGCGACATCGCCGACCACCAGCAGCGCGTCCCCGTCTGGCAGTTCGATGGCACTGAACCAGTCACCGCCGACGTGCACACCCGACTGGGCCGGAAGGTAGGCGACCTCGACGCGCAGCCCGGCCAGGTGCACGGGCCGGTTGGACATCGGCAGCAGCGCGTGCTGGAGCCGTGAGGCCAGGGTTCGCTCGGCCTGGAGCACGTCGTGCTGGGTCAGGATCGCCCGCTCGCTCTCGACCAGGGCCAGCTCGGCCCGCCGCCGGGCGGTCATGTCCTGCACGAAGCCGTGCACCTCGACGGGTGTTCCGTGCCGGTCGGCCACCGCCTCGGCCACCAGCCGCAGATGCCGGATGCCGCCGCTCGTCCGGATCCGGAACGGCACGTCGAACGGCCGCCCGCCGTGGACGAGTTCACCGATGGCACGCGTCAGCGCGGGCGTGTCCTCGGGCAGCGCGAGCCGCGGCACGTCGGGCAGACGCACCGGGCCGTGCGCCGGGTCCCGGCCGACGAGGGAGAACACCTGGGTCGACCAGGAGGCCTCCTGGGTGGCCAGGTTCCAGTTCGCCCAGCCGAGATTGCCCAGCCGCTGGAGGTCGGCCAGCCGCTGCTCCTGCCGGTCGGAGGAGCCGTGCCTGATCCAGGAGACGACGAGGGCGTCGCCCAGCGGGGCCACCCGCGCCGTGTACACGGACAGTTCGGCGACGCCCGCCACGACCTCCTCGTGCGCGAACGGCTCGCCCTCGTAGGCCTTCCCGGTGGCCAGCACGTGCAGGCAGCCCTGCCACAGCGGCTCGGCCGCCAGGGCGGGCCGCAGTTCCAGCAGCCGGCGCCCGGCCGGTTCCTCACCGGTCCGGTCCAGCAGATCACCCACCTGTGCGGTCGCGGCCTCCACCCGGAAGTCCTCGGTCTCGCCCGTCGCCGCCCGCAGCGGCGTGAGCAGCATGGCCGCGACCGGCAGCGCCTCGAACAGCGCCTGCACCGCGTCCGTGGTGGCGTCGGCGTCGCGCTCGGGCGGGAGGTCGAGGGCGCGCAGCCGGCCGGCGCACAGCCTGGTGGCGCCCCGCAGGTGGGTCCGGTCGCGCGGGGTGAACACCCCTGCCCGGCCGCGCAGCACGCCGATGCAGACCTCGGCCGGGCCCGCGGCGGCCACGGGCAGCCAGGCACGCGAGCGCCACCGGTGGGGAGGGTCGCCGATGAGCAGGTACTGCCGCTCGTCAGCTGCCAAGTCCTCCAGCCAGCGCGGCTCACCCGTCCGCAGTACGTCCAGCGCCGCCATGCCGCTCAGCGGCGGCACCTGGCCCCACTGGGCCGCCAGCCGGTCCTCGATGCCGGCGTGCCCGATCAGACCGAGCCCGCCGTCGGGCCGGCGTGCGTAGATCAGGACCGCGTCGGCTCCCATGTCGGGGCCGAGGTGCTCCAGCAGGCACCGGGCGAGGTCGTGCGGTGTCATCACCCGAACGAGGGCCCGGCCGAGGCGGGCCAGGGCGGCGGTGACATCGTCCGGCGCGTCCGACTCCTCCAGGGCCGCCTCCCCGGAGCCGGGTGCCTCGACGCCGGGGGCCTCGCCCGGCCTGCCCGGGGCGGGCGGAGCGGGAGCGAGGGTGCCCAGAGTGATCCAGCACTCCTCCAGCAGGGTGTGACGGGCGGCCTTGGCCCGCTGGAGCAGCAGTTCGCCCGCGGCGTCCGCGGGGCAACCGGTCAGCGCCATGACCGCGCCCTTGGCCCGTTCCATGACAGCAGCCGTGGCCGCCTGGTCGCGCAGCCGGTCCAGCTCGGCGCGCTGCCGGGCGACGATCTTGGTCAGTTCGACCAGGTCCGGTGCGGCACCGGGTTGCGGCACGGGCTCGCTCGTCACGCGTTGAGCATTGCACACCCGGCCGGATTCGAAGACCGGCCGGTGCGCAGGGACTGATCGCCCGACCCTGGCGCCCATCCGTCACGTGGCCTCGGCGGGCAGCGGTCAGCGGCCCTCGCGCGGATACAGCCACAGCCGCAGGAGCCGGCTCAGCCGCGGCATCACCAGATACGTCAGCACGGGCAGCAGCACCAGCGGGAAGACGGCCGCCCGCAGGGGCAGCGGCCAGCCGGTGGTGTGGGGCGTCACCAGCCACTGGACGAGCAGGGTGAAGGGGTAGGCGCCGAGGAAGGTCGTGAGGACCATCTTCCACCGGGGTGGGGACTGCACCGTGGTGCCCGGGAGGCTGAACCAGGTCTCCATCCCGGTCGTCGACTGGCGCTCGCTGCTGACCTCGGTGGCGACGTCCTCGATGCGCCGGTGCCAGTGCGCGCGTTCCTCGGACTCCAGCCAGGCGGCGAGCCGGTGCTGATCGGACCAGCGCAACACCGCGTGATAGCGGTGGCCGTCCTCGGGCGTCAGCCAGGAGACGCCCTCGTTGCCGGGAAACTGTCTGGCGCAGCGGGTGATGCCGTGCGTCCACTCCTCGAAGCGCTGCTCCCGGCCGGGGCGCACCTGCCAGGTCAGGACCGTGGTCACCGGCTCGCCGCGCCGGGCTGTGGTGGTGCTCATTCCCCCACGGGTGCCACGCGCGGCGCCGGTCATGCCCGGCGGGTCAGGGCTGGCGGTTCGCCTCCACCAGGGCCTGGGTCACCGCCCGGACGCTGCGCGCGATGTGCTGGAGCTGCATGACCTCGGCGGCGTACAGCTTGATCGTGTGCTCGATGACCCCCTCGTGCAGGCCGAGCCCGGGCAGGTCGGCGCGGGCGGTCTGAAGGGCGGTGCGGGCGACCCGGATCTCGTTCTGGACCTGGATCTGGGCGTGCCTGGCCAGGAGGACGGGGTGGCGGACGAACACGGGGTATCCGGCGTAACGCGAGGGCACCAGCTCGCGCAGCCACTTGGCCGCCGAACGCTCCCAGTCGTAGCTCCCGGGGGTCTTGACCTGGCAGGGCCAGTCGGGGCTGATGCGCGTGGTGGTCAGGTGCATGATCATCGCTTCCGGGTGTGCGGCGTCGTGAGGGTGGACGACGGGTCGGGGCGGCCCCGGCCTAGGGGATGACCGGGGCCGCCACGAACACCCGGGACGCCGGAGTGGGTAGGACCCGGCTCCACGGGTGCGGAACGGATCCGGAACTGCCGGGTCGCGATCCGTGAGCAGTATTTATATATGCCATCCGGTTTGCAAGAAGCATGAAAACATTCATGCGTGCTTTGTTGTGGATGGTCCCCATGTGTGGTCCACCGCGTGCCGCTCAGTCCCTGAGGAAGAACTGGTGCTGGTCGGCGAGCTGCTCGTACTCCTCCAGCCGCGCCTGCGTCCGCTCCGGGTCCGCGTCCGTCATCGCCTGGAGCAGCGCCGAGCACATCACGCCCGGCGCCGCGTAGGAGTCGAAGACCAGCCGCGACCCGGTCCCCAGGGCGAAGACGACGTCGGCCTCGTCCGCCAGCGGCCCGAGCGCCAGATCGGTGATCAGCGCGACCTTGAGCCCGGCACCCCGCGCGACCCGCACGGCGGTCAGCGTCTCCTGGGCGTGCCGGGGCAGGGAGAACGCCAGCACCCACGTACCACCCGCCTCACGCGACTGAAGCAGCGCGTCGTAGGCGACGCTGCCGCCCCGCGTCACGAGCCGTACGTCCGGATGGATCCGGCGGGCGGCGTAGGCGAAGTACTCGGCGAGGGAGACGGAGATGCGCAGCCCGAGGACGGTCAGGGGGGTGGACGAGGAGAGCTTGCGGCCGACGTCGATGACCACGTCCGGGTCGGCCAGGTCGCGCCGCAGGTTCTCCAGGTTCTCGATCTCGGCGTCGACCGCCGCTTGCAGTTCGTTGCCCCGTACCTCCTCGGCCGGGCCCACGGCCAGGGTGCCCAGCGCGATCGACTGGAGCTTCTCCCGCAGCGCCGGGTAACCGCTGAAGCCGACCGCCGAGGCGAACCGCGTCACCGAGGGCTGGCTGACGCCGGCCCGGTCCGCCAGATCCGTGATCGAAAGGAACGCGGCCTCGGTGATGTGCTCGATCAGGTACTGTGCGATGCGCCGCTGCCCCGGGGACAGCCGAGGACGGTCGAAGAGGGCCCTGAGCTGGGCGGACGGGGAGACCTCCGCTTCGGGGGCGGCCTTCCCCGAGGTGATCGCGGATGCCTGTGCGCGTGCCTGCTGCGGCGATGGCACCGGTGCGCCTCCTTCGTCTCCCAGGGACGTTCAACATAGCTCACGCACATGGTGACCAGGGCTTCTTCGGGCGGCATGAGCGGCCCGGCCGGGGGGTTACCCCTACGTCCGGCGGGAACCCGACGCCGCACACGACCCCCGAGAGGAGCCGCCGACATGACCGTCCCCGAGGAGAACCGTCCCAAGACGGAGACCACGGACGAACTGCTGGAACACCAGGACGACCACCGCTCCCGGCCGCCCGGCGCGACCGGCCGCACGATGCGCGAGGCCCTGGAAGAGGCCGAGGTGCGCCCCGACGACTACGACGACCGCTAGGGGGTGTCCATCCAGGACACCCGCGGCACCCCGACCGAATCGACGATGTTTCCGGCAGGTGAGACGGCAATGGGCGCGCTGAGTGCGCTGGAACAGACCCTGGAGAACCGCCTGGACGCGCTGTGGGCGCGGCTCCTCGACAAGGAACCCGTCGAGGTCCTCGACGCCCTGCGGCGCGCATGCGACGACAACGCCGTCGTGTGCCGTGAGGGCCGCGTCATGGTTCCCAACGCCTACGACGTGGAACTGTCCGACGACGTGCACGACCATCTGACCCGCACCGGCACCGACGTGGGCCAGGCCCTCACCGACAGCCTGTGCCGCCACGCGGAACGCCGCGGCTACGAGTTCGCCGGCCCGCTGGCGGTCCATGTGGCGAGGTGCCCCGACGTGCCCAACGGCCGCTACCGGGTGGCCGGCCGGGTCATGGAGCACGTGAGCGCGGACGGGTTCTTCTACGCGACGCACTGACACGCGACCCACTGGCGCGGGACGCACTGACACGCGACCCACTGGCGCGGGACGCACTGACACGCGAACCACTGACGTACGCGCGCGACCGCTCAACGGCGGCGGTACAGCGTGATCGAGTGCCCGACGTCCTCCACGGGGCGGCTGTCGCCGATCAGTTCGGCCAGCCGCCCCGTGGCCTTCGCGGCCGCCGAGTCCGACACGGCCAGCAGGCCCCGCACTTCAGGGACCGGCACCCGCCGGGGATCGAGGGCCTTGATGCCGTAGAAGGACGGCACACCACTGCCCTTGTAGACGAGCCACACCCGCTCACCCGGATACCGCTCGCGGAGCCGGTCCGCGAGCCGCCCGAGGTCCTGCCCCCAGTCGACGTTCGAGTCGTGCAGCCACTCCCGGGTCCTGCCCGGCCCCCCGAACGCCTCGTTGGAGTACGGCAGATAGTAGGGGTACGCCCGCACCGAACTGACGGCGGCGAACGCGACCAGAGCGGTCAGCCCCACCCGGACCCACCGCCGCCGCACCACGACCACGCACCCCGCCGCCACCGCGAGGAACAGCGGCAGGAACACCGCGTACCGCGTCCCGAAATCCCGTGCCCCCTGCATGGCCGCCACGAGCAGCACCAGGGGAACGGCCAGCACGCAGGGCGCGGCAGGCCGCAGCCGCCGGACCGCGACGAGGGCCGCGGCACCCGCGGCCCACAGCACGAGCATCCCCAGCGGCGTCTTCACCAGCAGCGCGGCCGGCAGGTAGTACCAGAGCGAGCCGTCGTACAGCTGCCCGAACAGAAATCCCTGCCACGGCCGGTTCTCCAGCCCGAACTGCACCCGCATCCCGTCCCGGTAGGCCTCCGGGAACGGCATCAGTTCCACCAGCAGCCCCCGCAGCCCGCGCACCACCGGCACGTGCTGATCCGGAGCCCAGCGCAGCCGCGGATCGACCGTCAGATACGTGACCCACACGACGGCGACCGCGATCAGGGCCACCCCACCGGCCGCCGCAACGGCCCGGCGCCGACTGCCGCCGGACGACCGCCGCACGGACACCGCGGTCAGCGCCACCAGCACCGGCACAGCGGGCAGCATGCTCATCTTCGTGGCCGGCGCGGCGCCCAGCGCCACTCCCGCGAGCGGCCCGTACAGCCACGGTCGCCGGCGGGCTCGCCACACCAGCCACGCCGAGGTCAGCACGAACCCGGCGGCCGGTACGTCCAGCGTGGCGAGTGAGCCGTGGGCGATGACGTCGGGGGAGAAGCAGTACAGCGCGAGGGCGGCCAACCCCGCGAGCGTACCGGCCACTTCACGGGCGAAGACGAACACCACCAGCCCGAACGACAGGGTCAGCGCGATCACCGGCAGGCGGGCCAGGAGCATCAGCCGCCAGGGATCGTTGCCCGACTCGTACAGCAGATGCCGGCCCGACCGCCCCTGGTCGCCGGCGAAGGCCGGGTCGAGGTGCGGATCCGCCAGGGCGACCCCTGCGCCGATGAGCAGTTTGCCGAGCGGCGGATGCTCGGGGTTGTGCCGCAGCCGGTGCTCGTGCAGGTACTGGGCGGCCGCAGCCACGTACACCGGTTCGTCGATCGTCGGGGTCTGCCGCACGGCGGTCGTGATCATTGCGAAGGCCATCTGCGCGAGCAGCACGGCCACGAGGAGCGGCACCGGCCACCGCCTGCCGGGCCGGTGCGCGCCGCCCGCCGGTGCCGGGGGCGGGAGCGGCACCGGCCGGGGAACGGCGGGAGCGATCCGGAGGGCCCTCATGGACCCAACTGTGCATCAGCCCCCGCCGTGGAAAGCGCTACCTCCGCACGAGTCGCACCGACAACCCGTCAGCCGTGTGGACGGGGACGGCCAGCAGCGTCTCGGAGTCCAGCTCGACCCGGTCGAACCGGCCGCGCAGCTGCGCGGCGGACAGGACGGGAAGGGTCGTCCCCGCGACCGGCGGCCGCTCGGGGTCGAGCCGCAGCGACAGCACGCTGCCCCGGCCGAGCAGGACCCGCCGGCTCACCGTGAGGGCGGGACCGTGGTTCCTGCGGAGCAGCAGCTCCAGCGTCGACTCGCCGTCCTGGACGTACGAGCCGCGCACCCGCAGCACCTTGTCCGCGCGCAGCGTGCCGCCGGTGACCCGGACGTCGCCCTCGCCCAGAGCGTTCCGCGACCCGGCGACCAGCATCCCGTCCTCGACGACGGTCCCGCCGTGATAGCGGTTGTGGCCCGTCAGGGTGAGCGTGCCCGAGCCGAGCTTGGTCAGACCGCCGTCGCCCTCGATGTCGTTGCGCCAGCTGTCGGCCGCGTGGAAGCCGCCGGCCGCCGCGTCCAGTGTCACGCTGACGTCCCGGTCGAACGCGCCGTAACCGTCCGCCGCGGCGAACAGGTTCAGCCGGCCCCACTGCTCGAAGCCGTCCAGCAGGACATAGCCGGAGGGCAGCGCGGTCGTCCGCAGCACCTCGCGCCGCTGGGCCGCGGTCAGGTACGGAAGGCGCGTCTCCAGCAGTACCTCCGCACCCTTCGGCACGGTGAGCGGGTCCTTGCGGCCGCGGCGCGGCAGGACGTACGTCAACCGGTGGCCGACCGAGCGGGCGTTGGCGTCGCGGTCGGCGTAGGCGTCCCCGGTGCCCGGGTGGGCGTAGTCGTACAGCGTGTCCGCCGTGGTGCCGGTGCGCTGCGTGAAGTAGGCGAGGGCCTGGGCGCGGGCCGCCGCCTTGAGCTCCGCGTTCGCCGGGTCGGCCAGGGTGGCCGCGGCCAGGGCGGTGGCCATGACCCGTCCGCCGATCACGTCGACGGGGGAGTGCATGCCGGCCACGATGCGGGTGTGGGCCAGCTCCAGGGCACGCGTCACCAGCTCCTGGAAGCGCTCGGGAACCGCGTACGCGTAGGCCAGCGACGCCAGGTGCAGGGCATTGGTGTGGCCACTGGGGAAACCGCCGTCGTCGGCGGGCTTGTCGCTGCGCTGGCGGAGCAGCTGCGGGGCGACGACGACCTTCGACTCGTACACCGGGAAGCCGAACTCGTCCGTCTCGCCGGTGTCGACGACCTCGCTGTCCTCGTTCATCCGCCACGGGCGCGGGTACTGGTAGGCGAACTTGGCCGGGTTGCTGGAGGCCCAGTTGCCGCGCAAGGTGTCCACCAGCCGGGCCACCAGGCCGAGTTCGGAGTCGTACGAGCCCGCGCCCAGTGCGGAGCCGGCCGGGGCGTCGGCGGGCACGGCATCGCTGATCTTGGCCGGTGGGGTGCCGTCCGGGGCGCTGGTGATCGAAGTGACCGCCTTGGCGCCCGTCTTGTAGAGCGCGGCGAGCGGGCCGAGGCCGCCGATCATGGAGTAGCTCTGGTGCTGGCGGTCGATGACGAAGGCCTCCTTGGCCTCCGCCTCGGTGCGGTCGGCGGTGATCCGCTCGCAGTACCGCACGTTGGCGCGCAGCACGTCCGGCATGAGCGGGACGCCGGTGTTCCAGGTGCCGGTCTTCCACACCTGGGCGAAACCCCCCAGAGCCCGGACGACCGCGTTCGTCTCGGGCGTGAGGTTCGCCAGGACGTTGGTCCTGTAGTCGTCGACGAACGCGGCGGGAGCTGTGGCGGCCTTGGCGTCCGCGGCGCCCAGCCACCCGACGAGGGTCGGCGCGGCGACCAGCGCGGCCGAGCCGCCCAGGGAGGTTCTGAGGAAACCCCTCCGGTTCAGGCTGGGGGAGTGGTGCCCGGCGGATGACGGCATGGGTGTGCCTCTCTTCAGTTCTGCGGCCGTGAGGCCGGGTGAAGTCGTGCGATCCTGCCTGATTCGATGGGCGGGCGGTGTCCCGACGACGAGGGTCCGGCGACCGGGACGTGGCCCGCGGGTGAACGCGTGGCCCGGCTCACCTGAGCGACCGCGCCAGCGCCACCGCGCCCTCGACCGGTGGTACGCGAAGGGGTCTGGCGCGGGCCGTGGGCAGCGTCTCGGCCAGGGCGACGGTGAACGCGTCGAACAGCTCGGGCTGGGACAGCACCGTGCCGCCCGCCACGACCACGTCGTCGACCACGACCCCGCGGTCGGCGAGCCGGGTGACCAGCGCGGCAAGCGCCCAGCCCGCCTCGTCGACGACGGTCCGGGCGAGCGCGGAGCCGTCGGCGGCCGCCGCGAAGACGGCGGGAGCGTGCCGGCCCCACTCGGCGGAGACGTGCGTGGCCCTCTCCAGAGCCGCGCCGAGCGCGGGGACTTCGGGCACGTCGAGCGCGGCGATGAGCCCGAGCGCGAGCGCGTCGGGCTGTTCACCGCGGTCGTGGGCCGCCCACACGGCCCGTGCCGCCTCCCGGACGAGTCCGGCGGCGCCGCCCTCGTCGCCGAGGACGGCGCCCCAGCCGCCCACCTGGACGGCGGTGCCGTCGGGCAGCCGCCCCACGGCCACCGAACCGGTGCCGGCGACCAGGCCGACACCCTTGTCCAGACCGGCCGCGGGGACGAGGAGCTGGGCGTCGCCCACCACCAGCGCGGGCGCGTCGAAGTGCAGCTGGAGCGCGGCGCGGATCTGCGCGCACTGGCGCGGGGTCTCGCAGGCGTGCCCGCCGACGGCCACGGCGGACGGGCGGGCACCTGCCGGAAGCGCGTCGGCGACCAGCGCGGCCAGCCACCCGGCGGCTGCCACCGGGTCGTGCGGCCGCCAGCCGCCGCTCGCACGGACGTGGTCGGCCACGAGGGTGTCGCCCGCGAGTGCGCGGAGATGCGTCTTGGTGCCGCCCACGTCGATACCGACCACGAGGGTCGCGATGTCCTGCACGGAACCCCTTTCGTCGTTGCACTGTGCTGCGACGGCGGGCGAACCGTGCCTGGGGGACGGGCAGTTGAGGACTCAGGAAGCCCCGGGACGGGCTTCTGGCGGAGCACGGCAGGCGAGTACCGTGAACTTCGTTAGGAAGTTAACTAACGAAGTACAGTGCGTCAAGAGGAATGCCTTCGCCGCGTCCCGAGGGGGACGACCCGAGACCATCCGAGACGACCCGAGACGATCCGGGACGGCCGGCCCGGGAGCGCGGCCCGTTACCCGTGTGGGGGAACTGTTGGAACCTGACGTGGCAAGAGCCCCCCGCCTGACCGAGAGCGCGGGCGCGGTGTTCGCCGTACTGGCCGGGGCCGGCCGGGCGACCCGGCCGCAGCTCGCGAGTCTCGCGGGCCTGTCGAAGCCGACGGTGTCCGCCGCCGTCGCGGAACTGGAGGGCGTCCGGCTCGCCGCCCACTCCGGCACGGCCTCCAGCGGCACCGGGCGCAACGCCGCGGTCTACCGTCTCGGGCCGGCCGCGGGGGCCGTGCTCGCCGTCGACCTGGGCCCCGCCCTCACCCGGGTCCGCGGCTGCGCCCTGGACGGCACGCTGCTCGCCGAGGCCACGGGCTCCCGGGCGGGTGCCGCCGACGTCGTGCGCGAGGCGCTCGGCGCGCTGCCCGCCGACGCCCCGCTGCGGACCATCGTCGTCGCCGTCGGTGACGTCACCGCGCCGCGCAAGGAGGGCGCCGGTATGCGTCCGGCGACCGCCAAGGCGGGCCCCGTCTTCGACGCCGTGGCCGTGGCGCTGCCGCCGGGCGTCCCCGTCCACCTGGAGAACAACGTCAACTGCGCCGCCCTCGCCGAGCTCCACGAAGGTGCCGCCCGGGGCCGGAACACCTTCGGCTACCTGCGCATCGGCGTCGGTATCGGTCTCGGCATCGTCGTCGGCGGCCAGGTGCTGAGCGGAGCGAACGGCGCGGCCGGTGAACTGGCCCGGCTGCCCTACCCGTGGGACGACGGCCGCGAACCCCGCCACGAGGCCCTGGAGGAGTACATCGGCGCGCGCTCCCTGCTGCGGCGTGCGGCCGAGGCCTGGCCCGACACCGACGGGCCGTGCCCCGATACCGCCGAGCAGCTCTTCGCCCTCGCCGGGCAGGGCCGTGCCGCCGCCCGCGCCGTCGTCGACCGCCACGCCGTGGACGTGGGGCGGCTCGCCGCCGCCGTGACCGCGGTGCTGGACCCGGGGCTGGTCGTGCTGGGGGGCAGCACCGGCGCGTACCCGCAGCTCCTGCCGGGTGTGCGGGCCGAGCTCGCCCGGCTGAGCTGGCCCACCGAGGTCGTCAGCAGCACGGTCGGTGATCTCGGCACCGTCGTGGGCGCCGCCCGGCTCGCGGTCCTGCGAGGAGTCCAAACCGTGACCGAGTCCGCGGGGGCGAAGGATTGACGGCCTCCGACTCGATCTGCCAATGTCCGGACAAGCGCTTTCTAAGTCGGCCGGGACGCCGACTCCGGGTGAGCCTCCCGCCCGTACGCGAAGTACGGCAGCCGCACGAGGGCGAGCTTGTGCGACGCCGGCCGTCATGGCCGGGGACACCACCCGACAAGGCGACGCGGCCGGGCGAGGCCGTGCCCCCGGAAAGCGAAATCTCCTTCACAATGCACCCGTGCCGCCTCGGCTGGCGCCGTGCTTCCTCCGCTACGACGAAAAGGGATCGAAGATGATCAGTGTGGGTGTGCGGCGCTCCCGCCGACTCGGCCGCGGCGGCATACGCCGTGTGGTTCCCCTCGCTGCCGTGGCCACGGCAGGTGCCCTGTTGCTCTCCGCCTGCGGCTCGGGTGGCGACTCGGGTGGGACGTCCAAGTCGCTGACGTTCTGGATCTCCACGGTTCCGGGGCAGGACGCGGGCTGGAAGAAGATGGTGTCGCAGTACAAGAAGGACACCGGCGTCACCGTCAAGCTCGTCAACATCCCCTACGACGGCTACCCGACGAAGCTGCACAACGCCGCGCAGGCGAACTCCCTGCCCGATGTGGCGGCGGTGCCGGCGCTGGACCCGATCTGGGCGAACAAGCTGATCGACCTCAGCTCCATCGCCAACAAGAAGAGCAACAAGATCAACCCCAACTTCATCGCCAAGGACTCGTCCGGGAAGGTGCTGTCCATCCCCTCGGACGTCACCGCGTCCGGCATGTTCATCAACAAGACCCTGTTCGAGAAGGCCGGCGTCTCCTTCCCGACCTCGCCCCAGAAGACCTGGACCTGGACCGAGTTCATCAAGGCGGCGAACAAGGTCCGCGAGAAGACCGGCGCCAAGTACTCACTGACCTTCGACCAGTCGCCGTCCCGGCTGCGCGCCATGGTCTACGAGATGGGCGGGAAGTACGTCCACGCGGACTCCTCCGGCAAGTTCTCGGTGGACGCGGCGACCAAGAAGGCCGTGAACACCTTCGTCGGATGGAACGACAACAAGACCATGCCGAAGTCGGTGTGGACCAGCGGCGCCGACCCGTCCGCCATGTTCCAGAGCGGTGACGTGGTCGCCTACTGGTCCGGCGTGTGGCAGGTCGCCGCCTTCTCCGAGAGCATCAAGAAGTTCGACTGGGCCAGCGTCCCGACTCCCGCCCAGCCGGTGCAGGCCAGCGACGTCAACAGCGGCGGCATGATGGTCGGCTTCAACAACAACGGTGACGCCGCCACCGCCACGCAGAAGTTCCTGTCCTGGATCTACGAGCCGGACAACTACCGCGTGCTGTGCGAGGCGTCCGGCTTCCTGCCGGTCGAGAACGGCCTGAACCCGAAGTACCCCTTCAAGTCCGAGGCGGCGCAGGCGGCGTTCAAGCTGTACAACGAGTCGATCCCGCTCTACGCCCCGATCTCCGGCTACTTCAACGGCGCGCAGACGCGGTGGGTGCTGAAGGGCAAGAGCCTCACCGAGGACCCGACCAAGACGGAACTCGGCAAGGCGATCAACGGCCAGCAGTCGCCCGACAAGGCCCTGGAGAACATCGTGGCCGGCTACAACCAGCAGGTCGGCGGCGGCTCGTAGGCCGACCGGTCCGGGCGGCGGTCTCCCGGCCCCGCCGCCCGGACCCGGGCGCCCACGTGATGCCGGGCTCACGGCGTGAGCCACAGCAACCCATTCCACCAGCACGGAGTCAGGAAGATGACAAAACGCGCCTCGGACGTGACCGTGAGCCCGCCCAGGAGACGCAGCAAGTACACCGTCGCGCCGCTCGTCCTCATCGCGGCCAACGTCGTGCTCTTCGCGTTGTTCTTCGTGTGGCCGGCGGTGATCGGGCTCGTCTACTCCTTCACGAACTACACGGGTGTGGGCGCGTTCCAGTTCGTCGGACTGGACAACTACAGCAGACTGTTCGGGGACTCCACCTTCTACGACGCGACGACCCGGACGCTGCTCTACACCGTCCTCTTCGTGCCGCTGAACTTCGTGTTCTCGCTGCTCATCGCCAACGTGCTGGTGAGCAAGCACGCCAAGGGCGTGTCGGTGGCCCGCATCTTCTTCTTCATCCCGTGGCTGCTGTCGCCCATCGTCGTGGGTGTCCTGTGGCGCTGGCTGTTCGGTGAGAACTTCGGACTGGTCAACTACCTCATCGAGAAGGCCGGCGGAAGCGCCGTTCCGTGGCAGTCGAACGCGGACCTGTCGCTGCTGGTCGTGGTGGTGGCGGCATCCTGGGCCTGGACGGGCTTCTCCATGCTGCTGTTCATCGCGGCGATCAAGAACGTACCGACGTCCTACTACGAGGCGGCCGCGCTCGACGGCGCCGGACCATGGCGCCAGTTCATCAGCATCACGCTGCCGAGCATCGCGCCGACGTCCTTCATCGTCATCCTGCTCAACACGATCCACGCGATGAAGGAATACCCGCTGTTCGCCTCCCTCAACAACGGCGGACCCGGGACATCGAACAACCTGCTGGTCCAGTACATCTACCAGACCGGCTTCAAATCGGGCCAGATCGGCTACGCGAGCGCCGCGTCGTTCGTGCTCATGCTCATCCTGATGGCCGTCGCGATCATCCAGCTGATCGTCAACCGGCGGGTGGAGAACCGATGACAACCACAGACACGCCGCGCAAGGCCGACTCCACGCCCGCACGGGCCGTTCCCGGGAAGCGGCCCGGCAGCGCGGCCAGTGGCGGGCTGCGGCGCGCGATCCCCGCGACGACACTCCTGTGGGTCCTGGCGGCCCTCTACGGCGTGCCGGTGCTGTGGTTCGTCCTCAGCTCCTTCAAGCCGGCCGGAGACCTGTTCTCCCTCCCGCTGACGCTGTTCCCGACGAACCCCACCGTGTCGGGTTACGAGGCGGCGTGGGACAGCGCCAACTTCTCCCAGTACTTCATCAACACCGCCATCGTGTGTGTGATCGCGACGATCCTCACGGTGGGAGTCAGCTGCTGCACCGGCTACGCGCTGGCCAAGTACGACAACAAGTGGCTCAAGGCCTTCTTCGTCGGCATCCTCGCCACCACGATGCTGCCGGGCGAGGTCATGCTCGCCCCGCTCTTCCTGGTGGTCCGCGACCTCGGTTTCTACAACTCGCTCGCGGGCATCGTCCTCCCGGCCGTGCTCACCGCGACCGGATGCTTCATGTTCCGCCAGTTCTTCCTGACGGTCCCCGACGAGCTCATCGAGGCCGCCCGCATCGACGGCGCGCGTGAGCTGTCGATCTTCCTGAGGATCATGGTGCCGATCTCCCGGCCCATCATGCTGACGCTGGCCATCCTGTCCTTCCAGTGGCGGTGGAACGACTACATCTGGCCGCTGCTGATGCTCAACGACCCCGAGAAGTTCACCGTGCAGATCGGCATCCAGAGCCTCGTCGGGGCGCAGAACATCAACTGGTCGGTGCTGCTGGGCGGTTCGGTCATCTCCATGATCCCGCTGATCGTGGTCTTCCTGGTGTTCCAGCGTTACGTCATGAACGCCGACATCAACGCCGGACTGAAGGACTGACCGTGACCACCCCGCTCGACCACGAGTTCGTCCGCGCGGTGGCCGGCGCCGCCGACCGGGCGGCCACCCCACTGGCTGCCGCCCCCGGCGAGGAACCCGCCGGTGTGCCCCACCGCGCCCTGGCACGCCGGGTGAAGACCCTGATCGCCGCGTACCGGTCACCGGAGTCGGCCCTGCACGGCAGCAGGCAGGCTCTCGCCGCCGCGACGACCCACCTGCGCGCCCTGCGCGCCACGCAGACGGCCACCGGCCTGTTCGCCGGCGGCGACAACGTGCAGTCACCGCCGGACTCCGGGTTCACCGTCAACGACGTGTGCGACGCGCACGTCCTCGCCGCCGGCGCGGGGCCCGAACTGCGCGACGTCACGGCCACGCTCGCCGAGATCGCCCGCGCCGCCTCCGGCAGTCTCCTGACCGGCGGGGTGCACACCCCGAACCACCGCTGGGAGCTGTGCGCCGCGCTGGCCCGGCTGCACCGGTCGTTCCCCGACGACCGGCTGCCCGACCGCATCGAGGAGTGGCTCGCCGAGGGCGTCGACATCGACGCGGAGGGCCTGTACTCGGAACGCAGCGCCAACTACGCGGTCCACGTGTCCAATCCGTCGCTGCTGCTGCTGGCCGGCGTCCTCGGCCGCGCCGACCTGGTGGACGCCGTCGAACGCAATCTCGCCACGACCCTGGACCTCATCAGGCCCGACGGCACCGTGGAGACGGTCCTCTCCCGCCGGCAGGACCAGAACCACCCGTTCCCGCTGGCGCCCTACCTGCCGCATTACCGGCTGCTCGCGATCCGGACCGGCCGGGGCGACTTCAGCCGGGCGGCGCGACTGGCGGCCGCCGGCGGCATCGACGACCCCGACCTGCTCGCCGAAACCCTCCTCACCCCGGACCTGACCCGCGTCCTGCCCGCACCGGACGCGGAGACACTTCCGCGTGACCGGTACCTCACCACCGCGCGCCTCGCCGCCCGCGCCTCGGCCACCGCGCACACGGTGGTGTACGGCGGTTCCGACGTGCCCGAGCACCGGCGCATCCGTTCGGGCCTCGCCTGCAACCCCACCTTCCTGCGCCTGTTCGCCGGTGACGCGGTCCTCGACGCGGTGCGCCTCTCCCGGGGATTCTTCGACCTGGGCCCGTTCCGGGCCGCCGAGATGCAGCGGCCCGCCGTCCACCGGTACCGGCTCACCGAAACCCTCACGGCCGCCTACTACCAGCCGCTCCCGACGGACCAGCGGCGGGACGACGGCGTCTACCGGCTCGCGGACGAGGGGCGCTTCTCGGCCGCGATGGCCTTCCCGGACCGGCCTCGGGACGAGGTCTCCCACACCACCCGCGTCGAGGTGGACCTGCGGGAGGACGGTGCCGACCTGCACATCGACATCGGCGGACCACGGGTGCCCTGGGCCCTCGAACTGACCTTCCGCCCGGGTGGCGAGCCCGAGGGCGCCGTACCCATCGGCGACGGACGCTGGTGCCTGGAGGCCGGGCCGATGACCTACCGGGCCGGGGGCGACGAGATTCGCGTCGAGGCCGTCGTCGAGGCGGGCGAACCCCTGGCCGGGCCGGACCGGAGCGACGTGCTGCGGTACGACCCGGGGCAGGACTACACCGTGGTGGGCGGCACCGACGCGACGACCGGGAACCGCGTCTACGTCGGGGGACATGGCCCGCAGACACTCACCGTCGCACTGCGCGCCCGCCGGTCCTGAGGGAAGCGGACCTGCCCCGGGGCCGGCCGGTCATACCCCGCCCGGCACCACCAGGTCCGCCCGTCCCCGGGTCGCCGCGACCAGCTCGGCGTTGCGCTCGTCCGAGCGGGCGACCCATGCCGCCGCCTCCTCGTGCGTCTTGCCGAACCGCTCGTGACGGGCGACCAGCCGGCGGACACGCTCCCGCTCGGGCAGGTCGCAGAACCACACCTCGTCGAGGAGGGGACGGACGCGGGGCCAGGCTCCGGTGTTCAGCAGCAGGTAGTTGCCCTCGGTGACGACCAGACGGGCCGTCGGGTGCACCGGGATCGCGCCCGCGACCGGCTGCTCCAGGACGCGCTCGAAGCCCGGGGCGTACACGACGTCCCCCGGCTCCTCGCGCAGCCGCCGCAGCAGGGCCGCGTACCCGGCCGCGTCGAACGTCTCGGGCGCGCCCTTGCGGCTCCGCAGGCCGAGGCGCTCCAGTTCGGCGTCGGCGAGGTGGAAGCCGTCCATGGGGACGTGGGCGACCCAGGGGTCACCGGCGTCGTTCAACTCCCGCACCAGGCGCTCGGCGAGCGTCGACTTGCCGGCGCCGGGACTGCCCGCGATACCGAGGATCGCGCGCCGGCCGCCCTGAGGAAGGGCCCGGGCACGGTGGAGGAGGTAGTCGAAGGTGAGCGGCACACGGAGAGTCTGTCACCCGGTGAGGGCCGGGGCGCCGTGAGCTCCGCACCCCCTCGCACCCCCTGCGTGTGGCGTGCGCCACTCACTGGAAGGTCGCCGGGCGGGGAACGGGTCCCTTATGACGCAGCTCGGTCTTCCCGCAGACATCCACGCCTGTCTCTTCGACCTCGACGGCGTCGTCACCAAGACGGCCGTCGTGCACGCGGCCGCCTGGAAGGAGATGTTCGACGCCTTCCTGCGCGAGCGCGACGGCGCGGACTTCAGGCCGTTCGAGGCGGCGGACTACGACGAGTACGTCGACGGGCGACCACGCGCCGACGGGGTGCGCACCTTCCTCGCCTCCCGCGGCATCGACCTGCCCGACGGCGCCCCGGACGACCCACCGGGCGCCGAGACCGTGCACGGACTGGGCAACCGCAAGAACGAGCTGGTCCTGGAGAAGATCCGCACCGAAGGCGTCGAGGCCTACGACGGAACACTGCGCTATCTCGAAGCCGTCCGGGCCCACGGACTCAGCACCGCGATCGTCTCCTCCAGCGCCAACTGCCGTGACGTGCTCCGCTCGATCGGCGCCGAGCACTTCTTCGACGTGCGCATCGACGGCGTGGTCGCCGCCGAGCGCAAGCTGCCCGGCAAGCCGCACCCCGACACGTTCCTCGCCGCCGCCGAGGACCTCGGCGTCGAGCCGTCCGAAGCGGCCGTCTTCGAGGACGCCCTGGCCGGAATGGACGCGGGCCGCGCGGGCCGTTTCGGCTACGTCGTGGGGGTCGACCGGGTCGGGCAGACCGACGCGCTGTACCGGCACGGCGCCGACGTCGTGGTGAAGGACCTCGCCGAACTGGGGGACACGCAGTGATCACACAGCGGGCGTACGGTGTCGAGCCCTGGGCCGTACGCGAGACGGCGCTCAACCTCGACGTCCTGGCGCAGAGCGAGTCCGTCTTCGCCCTGTCCAACGGCCACATCGGCTGGCGCGGCAACCTCGACGAGGGCGAACCCCACGGCCTGCCCGGCTCCTACCTCAACGGCGTCCACGAACTGCACCCGCTGCCGTACGCCGAGGCCGGCTACGGCTACCCCGAGTCCGGCCAGACCACCATCAACGTCACCAACGGCAAGGTGCTGCGGCTGCTCGTCGACGACGAGCCGTTCGACCTGCGCTACGGGCGGCTCGTCGCCCACGAGCGGACCCTCGACCTGCGGCGGGGCGTCCTGGAACGGGTCTGCGAATGGACCTCACCGGCCGGCTCCACCGTCCGGGTGCGCTCCACACGGCTGGTGTCCCTCACCCAGCGCGCGATAGCCGCCGTGGCGTACGAGGTCGAGCCCGTCGACAGCCGCACCCGGGTGGTCGTCCAGTCCGAACTCGTCGCCAACGAGAGCCTGCCCGAACCGGACGGCGATCCGCGCGCCGCCAAGGCGCTGAAGTCGCCGCTGGAGCCGGAGGAGGACCTCGCCGAGGGCAGCAGGCTTCGCCTGGTCCACCGCACCCGCCGCAGCGGCCTGAGGGTCGCCGTGGCGGCCGACCACAAGGTCACCGGCCCCGAACGGACCACCACGAGCAGTGAGTCCAACGTGGACGTGTCCCGGCTGACCGTCACCTCCGTGCTGGAACCGGGAGAGCGGCTGCGCGTGGAGAAGCTCGTCGCGCACGGCTGGTCCGGCGTCCGCTCCCGGCCCGCCATGAGCGACCAGGTCGAGGCAGCCCTCGCCGCTGCCGGGCACAGCGGCTGGCAGGGGCTCCTGGAGGACCAGCGCGCCTACCTCGACGACTTCTGGGCCCGTGCCGACGTCGAGATCGACGGCGACGAGGAGATCCAGCAGGCCGTCCGCTTCGCCCTCTTCCACGTCCTCCAGGCCGGTGCCCGGGCCGAACAGCGCGCCATCCCCGCCAAGGGTCTCACCGGCTCCGGCTACGACGGACACGCCTTCTGGGACACCGAGGCGTTCGTGCTGCCCCTGCTGACCTACACCGCGCCGAAGTCCGCTGCCGAGGCCCTGCGCTGGCGCCTGGACACCCTGCCCGCCGCCCGGGACCGCGCCGCCCAACTCGGTCTGCGCGGTGCCGCGTTCCCCTGGCGCACCATCGAGGGATCGGAGGGCTCGGCCTACTGGCCCGCCGGCACGGCGGCGTTCCACGTGGGCGCCGACATCGCCGACGCCGTCGTGCGCTACGTGGCCGTCACCGGCGACGAGACCTTCGAACGCGAGGTCGGCGTGGAGCTGCTGGTGGAGACCGCCCGCCTGTGGCGCTCCCTCGGCCACCACGACGACCGCGGCACCTTCCACATCGACGGCGTCACCGGACCGGACGAGTACAGCGCCATCGCCGACGACAACACGTACACCAACCTGATGGCCCGGGCGAACCTGCTGGCCGCCGCCGACGCCTGCAAACGCCACCCCGACGAGGCCGCGCGGCTGGGTGCCGACGAGGAGGAGATGGCCGCCTGGCGGGACGCGGCCGAGGCCATGAACGTCCCCTACAACGAGGAACTCGGCGTGCACGAGCAGCACGCCGGCTTCACCCGCTACCAGCGCTGGGACTTCGCCCGCACCGGCCCGGACCAGTACCCGCTGATGCTCCACTTCCCCTACTTCGACCTGTACCGCAAGCAGGTCATCAAGCAGGCGGACCTGGTGCTGGCCATGTACACCTGCGGCGCGTTCTTCGAGGAGTTCTTCGACGAGGAGCAGATCGCCCGCAACTTCGCCTACTACGAGCCGCTGACCGTCCGCGACTCCTCCCTGTCCGCCTGCGTGCAGGCCGTCATGGCCGCCCGGTCCGGCCATCTCGACCTGGCCGCCGACTACACGGCCGAGGCCGCGCTGATGGACCTCGGGGACCTGGAGCACAACACCCGCGACGGGCTGCACATCGCCTCCCTGGCCGGCACCTGGATGGCGCTGGTCGCCGGGTTCGGCGGCATGCGATGCAGCGACGGCGCCCTGCGGTTCACACCCCGCCTGCCCGAGCGGTACAGCCGGCTCGCCTTCACGGTGGGCTTCCTCGGCCGGTGCCTGCGGGTGGAACTGACCGCCGACCGGGCCACGTACTCCCTGGTCCACGGCACGCCCCTGACCATCCGGCACCACGGCACCGAACTGACGGTCGGTAAGGAGGCCCCCGTCTCCCGGCCCATCCCCGAGCTGACCCACCGTCCGGCCCCCGGCCAGCCCCCGCACCGCGCCCCGAACGCCCGCTGACCCGCGCCCCGGGGCAGGCACTTGGCCGTTCCGCCCTGCACACCACTGCCCCGCGGGTTAGCTTGATCGTGTTTTCCGATCATCAGGGTTAGGGGCGGAACATGTCTCAGGGCGCCAACGCCATCCTCGTCGGCAGGCGAAAACGCGAACGGCCCGCCGGGCCGCGCACCTCCTCGGGGGCGCGCGGCAGCCGGCCGCTCGCCGCGCTGGCCGTCGTCTTCACCCTCGCGCAGCTCACCCTCGTCCGGCCCGTCCTGGGCCTCGGCTGGGACGAGATCGTCTACGTCAGCCAGGTCACCTCGCATCACCCCGCGGCCTTCTTCAGCGCCCCCCGCTCCCGCGGTGTCTCGCTGCTGGTCGCACCCGTCGCCTCCTGGTCGTCGTCCGTCCCGCTGCTGCGGGTCTACCTCGCCCTGCTGTCCGGCATCGCCCTCTACCTGGCCCTGCGCTGCTGGCGGGGCCTGTTACCGACTCGCGTTCTGGTGGTCGCCGGGGCCCTCTTCGCGTCCCTGTGGATGACCCTCTTCTACGGTCCGCAGGCCATGGCCAACTACTGGGTCGCGATCGGAGCCCTGGTCAGCGTCGGCTGCTTCCTTCAGGTCCGGGCGGAACGTTCCTCCCCGGGAATCCTGTGGGGGCTCGCGGCAGGAACCGCGCTCATGGCCTGGATGCGTCCCACCGACGCGGCCTACGTGGCCGCGCCGCTGCTCGTCCTCGCCCTGGTGCGCCGCCACGCTCGACTCCTGCTCGTGCTTGTGGCGGGCCTCGCGGCCGGTGCCGTGCCCTGGGTGATCGAGGCGTACGCCGCCTACGGCGGACTGGGGGAGCGGCTGGCGGAGGCCTCCCGGATCCAGGGCGGTCTCGGCTGGCAGATCGCCGTCGACGATCAGTTGCGCAGTCTCGGCGGACGCGCCCTGTGCCGGCCGTGCACCGGGCCGATGCCCACCCCCCTGGTCACCCTCTGGTGGTTCGCCCTGCCCGTCCTGGCCGGCGCCGGCCTGCTGGTCGCGGCCCGGGCCCGGCGCCTGGAACGAACCCTGGTTGCGCTGGCCTGTGCCGCCACGGCCGCGCTGCCGTACCTCTTCATGATCGGCTACGCGGCTCCGCGCTTCCTCCAGCCGGCCTACGCGCTGCTCGCGATCCCGGTCGCCGACGCCCTGTGGCACCTGGTCAGGACCCCGCGCGGTACCTGGCGCCCGGTGGCCGCCACCCTCGTCGCGCTCTGCCTGGCCGGGCACCTCGCGGCACAACTCGCCGTTCTGCACGGGGTCGTGTCCCGCAACACCGAGAGCCGCCGCGACTGGGGCCGCACCGCGGACGCCCTGCACCGGCTGGGCGTCCGCGCGCCCTGTCTGCTCACCGGTCACGAGGCCATCCCCATCGGCTACTACACCGGCTGCTCCTCGGGGGAGACGTCCGGGAACAACGAGAACATCACCGTGGCCGGCATCCTGAGCACCGCGGAGCGTCTCCCGGTCGCCCACCTGGCACGGGCCGGCGCCACCCCGCCGCGCTACGCCCGCTCCTGGCCCGTCCACAGGATCTCGGACCTGGACGTCCGCGTCGCACCGGGCCGCTGAGGCCTCGGATGACGTTTCCCGCCTCTCCGGCTCAGGTAGGAGTCGGTTGACGGTCACGATCGAGGGGGGAAACGGCATGGCGGCGAGCGACCACGAGGGCAGGCCGGGGGCGGAGTTCTTCACCCCGGGCTCCTCGTCGTTCACGGACTTCCTGGCGGCCCACCGCCCCGAGCTGCTGAGCACCCGTCGGGTCCTTCCGGACGGCGTCCGGGCCGAGGGCGCCCCGCACGGCACGACCGTGCTGGCCCTCACCCACCGGGACGGCGTGCTGATCGCGGGCGACCGGCGGGCGACGATGGGCAACCTGATCGCCCAGCGCGACCTGGAGAAGGTGCACCCCGCAGACGACCACTGCGCGGTCGCCTTCGCGGGCACCGTCGGGCTCGCGGTGGACATGGTGAAGCTGTACCAGGTCGAGCTGGCGCACTTCGAGAAGATCGAGGGCATCCCCATGACCCTCGCCGCGAAGGCCACCCGGCTGTCCACCATGATCCGGAACAACCTGGGCCAGGCCATGCAGGGCCTCGCCGTCGTCCCGCTGCTGGCCGGCTACGACCCCGCGGCACCCGAGGGCGCACGGGGCCGCATCTTCTCCTTCGACGTCGTCGGCGGCCGCTACGAGAAGTTCGGCTTCCACGCCGAGGGCTCCGGATCGCCGTACGCCCGGGGTGCGTTGAAGAAGCTGTACCGACCGGGCATGTCGCGCCGCGAGGCGGCCCTGGCCGCGCTCCAGGCGCTGTACGACGCGGCGGACGACGATTCCGCGACGGGCGGCCCCGACCTCACCCGCCGCATCTACCCGATCGTCTCCGTCATCACCGAGGACGGCTTCGAGCGGCTGACCGAGGGGGAGACGGAGGAGCTCAGCCGCGAGATGGTCGAGCAGCGGCACACCCGGCCGGACGGACCGAACGCCGGGGTGTGACACCCGGCGGCAGGGACGGCCCGCAGGCGGAGTTTCCGGTTCCGTGGACAAGACCTGTCGCGGGCTTTACTGCACATGACTTGCAGGTGCTGGAGGATGGCGCAAGGCTGTCCGACGCAGCCGTTCATCCGACAGAGAGACCTTCCCCGATGACGGCCGCCCCTGGGTCCACTCCGCCCCTCCCCGCACCGGCCCCCGCCCGGCGCACGGCCTGGCACCGCGTCCGCAGCTCCATGACGCGGCGGGAGTGGACCAGGGCCGGGGGGATGGCGGCCTTCATCCTGGCCCTGCACGTGATCGGCTGGTTCACCCTCGTCGCGATCGTCACCCCGGAGCACCATGCCATCGGCGCCCACACCTTCGGCGTCGGCATCGGAGTCACCGCGTACACGCTCGGCATGCGGCATGCCTTCGACGCCGACCACATCGCCGCCATCGACAACACCACCCGCAAGCTGATGGGGCAGGGGCAGCGGCCGCTGTCGGTCGGCTTCTGGTTCTCCCTCGGCCACTCCAGCGTCGTCTTCGCCCTGGCCTTCCTGCTCACCGTCGGCGTGAAGACCCTGGCCGGTCCCGTCCGCGACGACGGCTCCACTCTGCACGACGTCACCGGCATGATCGGGACGGCCGTCTCCGGGACGTTCCTCTACCTCATCGCGGGCGTCAACCTCGTCATCCTGGCCGGCATCTGGAAGCTGTTCCGCGCCCTGCGTTCGGGCCGCTACGACGAGGCCGCCCTGGAGGAACAGCTGGACAACCGCGGCTTCATGAACCGCCTGCTGGGCCGGGTCATGAAGTCCGTCGCCAAGCCCTGGCACATGTACCCGCTGGGCCTGCTGTTCGGTCTCGGCTTCGACACCGCCACCGAGATCGCCCTGCTCGTCCTGGCCGGCTCCGGCGCCGCCTCCGGACTGCCCTGGTACGCGATCCTGTGCCTGCCCGTCCTGTTCGCCGCGGGCATGTGCCTCCTCGACACCGTCGACGGCTCGTTCATGAACTTCGCCTACGGCTGGGCCTTTTCCAAGCCGGTCCGCAAGGTCTACTACAACCTCACCATCACCGGCCTGTCCGTCGCCGTTGCCCTCCTCATCGGATCGGCCGAACTGCTCGGCCTCCTCGCCGGGCAGCTGAACCTGCACGGTCCCTTCTGGGGCTGGATCTCCGGCCTCGACCTCAACGTCCTCGGCTACGTGGTCGTCGCCCTGTTCTTCGCCACATGGGTGGTGGCGCTCGTGGTGTGGAGGGTCGGGCGCATCGAGGAGAAGTGGTCGGGGGACCTGGCCCCCCGGACGTACTCGTAGCAGGCGCTCACACCCCCGGCCGCAGCTCCTCGGCCGGGGCGCATCCGCCGAGGTTGAAGCCCGCGTTACGGGAAACGCGGAATGGACAGGACAGACGAACGAGTCGAGCAGCGCGACAGGAAGGCAGGAGTGATGGGCACGGAACCGATGCGCTCCGAACCGATGGCGGACGACGCGTACCAGCCCACCGGGACCAACGAGGAGCAGGAGGACGCCGCGCCGCTGGACCTGCAGGACGCCGTCGACGAGCGGACGTACGACGACACCCTCGACGAGGGCTACTCCCCGCCGGAGAAGCCCCTCGGCGTCACCAAGCGCGGCACCACCGCAGCCGAGCAGCACGAGGGCGAGACCCTCGACGAACGGCTGGCCCAGGAGGTCCCCGACGTGTCCGCCGAGCCGGCCGGGGACGGGGTCGGCGACACCCCGGACAGCGACGGCGAACCGGTGGACCCCGAGGCGGGCACCGCCCGCGCCGGCCGGCTGGTCGCCCCGGACGAGGGCACGCACGCCGACACCACGAAGGAGACCGTCGCGACGGACGTCGGCATCGACGGCGGGGCGGCCGGCGCGGAGGAGGCCGCCATGCACGTCGTCGAGGACGACGAAGCCCTTCCCGGGGACGACACCGTTTCCGACGACGGTGTCTTTCCCGAGGGCGACGGCAGGTTGTGACCCGCGTGCCGGCGTGAGCCCACGCCGGCACGCACGAGGCCACCGGACCCGAGCGCATCCGCGCCGGGCCGGTGGCTTTCCGCGTGCCGAGGGCGGCTAGGGCAGGAGCTTCTCCAAGGCGGCCGGGCCCTCGGCCGCCAGCTTGCGCTTGGCCCACTCGATGTTGCGCGGGGTGATGTCCTTGCCCGAGGCGAGGACGAGGTCCTCCGGTGACACGTCGGTGCCGGTGCGGGCGTGGAGCAGGCGGTCCGGGGTGGCGCGGTCCTCGGACGGCCGGGATGCGGCGGGCTCTGACGTCGACATGTTCTCTGCTCCTAGGGTCCGGATCGCCGGGGCGGCCCCGGTGCTGAAAAACGGGTCCGCTATCACCATTCCCCCCGGGAGCGCGGCCTGCATCCGGAGAGCGCGGTCCCGGCCCCGGCACCCCGTTCGGACGCCCCTGGATGTCGCACGGCCCTACTCCGGGTGACGGTGGAGTCACGTGTCCCTGCGAACGACAGGAGCTTTTCCATGCGCACACGTGTGACCGCCGCGGCCGGCCTGGCCTGCGCCGCCCTGCTGGCCTTCGCCGGTACGGCGAGCGCGAACGACGGCCCCGTCGGTATCGCCACCGACAGCCCCGGCGTCCTCTCCGGCAACGTCATCCAGATCCCGATCGACATCAACGCCAACGTCTGCGGCAACTCGATCAACGTCATCGGGCTGCTCAACCCCGCGTTCGGCAACGAGTGCGAGATCAAGGACTGACGTACCGGTCTCACGGCCCCGCCGGCGGCGGCCCGCGAAACATCGCGGGCCGCCGCCGGCCGCCGTTGTCAGAGCCCGTCCCGCGGACGTGGCGCGAGCACCAGCATCGTGACGTCGTCCTGGACGTCCGGGCAGTGCCGCACGAGGTCGGCCCAGACCCGCTCGGCCAGCGCGGCCGGGTCCTCGGCGGCCAGGCCCGGCAGCCGTTCCACCAGAGGGTAGAAGGCCCCGCTCGCGTCCCTGGCCTCGGTCACCCCGTCCGAGGCGAGGAAGAGCCGGTCCCCGGCCCGCAGTGGCACGGAGACGACCCGGGACGGAGCGGCCTCGGCGAGACCGAGACCGAGCGGTGTGCACGGCTCGACGTCCAGCTCGACGGCCCGCCCGTTCCGCAGCAACAGCGGCCCGGCCTGTCCGCACGCCACGATCCGCACGACCCGGGCGTCGGCGGAGAAGTCGAGCAGCACCGCCGTCGCGAACAGCTCGGCGTGCGGGTCGCCCGCCGAGTCCACCGCGAGCCTCCGGTCGAGCCGGGCGGCCACCGCCTCCGGGTCCGGCTGGTCCAGCACCGCCTCCCGGAACGCCCCCAGCAGCGCCGCGACCGTGGCCACGGCCGACAGCCCGTGCCCCTGCACATCGCCCATCACGGCCCGGACACCGTAGGGGCCCGCCCGTACGTCGAAGAAGTCGCCGCCGACCAGCGTCCCGCGCTGCGCGGCCCGGTACAGTCCCGCGCACCGCACCGCCCCCACCCGCTCCGGCAGCGGCGGCACGACGGCACGCTGCGCCGCCTCGGCCACGGTCCGCTCGGTGACCAGCTGGGCGTCCCGCCTGCTGCGGACATAGGACAACAGCACGCTCAGCACCGACACGAAGCACACGGTCAGAAGATCCGTACTGCCGGGATCGTTGAGGTTGAAGACGGGCACGGTCAGCACGACCACCACCAGCGCGCTGAGCACCGCCGTCGCCACCGGGCCGTGCGCCAGCACGGCCAGCGGCGGGATGGCGCCCAGCAGGAACCCGATGTCGAGCGGCTCCGGGCTGATCAGCTCCGCCGCGCACACCCCCGCCAGCAGTGCCGACGGCAGTACCCGGGCCCAGCCGGGCGGTGGTGCGCCGCGCAGCCAGCCCCGCCCGTCAGGGTCCCGCCGCGCCAGCCG
>NZ_WWIC01000343.1:0-32270 GCF_009872555.1 Streptomyces sp. SID5643 | reverse complement strand
CAAGTTGCTGGTGCAGCGGCGGTCGGTGTTCTTCTGACCCTGCTGACGTACGACGGTGGGGTGCCCCTTGCCGAAGGGGCACCCCACCGTCGCCGTCTAGTCCGCGTCCTCGCTGTCGATGCCCAGGCCGGGCAGCAGTCCGGGCAGGAGCGGCGGGAGTGTCACGTCCGGCTCGGGGACGGGTGCGTTGTCCTCCGCCGACGGGGAGGTGCTCGCCTCGCTGTCCTTGGGCGGGTCGAGCAGGCCGCCGGTGTTGCCGCCGAGCAGGCCGTCGCTGTCGCTGCCGGAGCCGGCCGAGCGGCTGGGGCTGCCGCCGTTGCCGGTGCTGCCCTCGTCGCTGTGCCGGCTGCCGCCGTCGCTGGGCCGGGCCGAGCGGTCGGTGCCGGAGGAGCCGCTGGGGGCCGACTCGGTGGCGCCCTGCCTCTTGCCGTCGCCGCCGCTGGTGGCCGGGGGCTCGGGCAGCAGGGACCGCAGCGGGGCGACGTCCTCGTCTATGGCGTCGAACACGGACGACACCTGCTCGCTGACGTCCCCGAGCTGGACGGGCAGTCGCTCACGCAGTTCGCCCCAGGCCTCGCGGTGGGAGCGGGAGAACGCGGACAGGGCCTGCATGGGGCCCAGGGAGTCCGGGTCGCGCTCGTACGCCTCGCTCAGCAACCGGTGGCCCTCGGACGCGTCGTGCCGCATGCCGGACAGGGCGCGACGGATCTCGCCGAGGGACTCGTGGTCCAACGGGCCGCTGCGGCCGCGCTCCATCAGGCGGCGGGCTTCGCTGAGCCGGGTGGAGGCGTGGTCGAGGTAGACCCGGCCGCGTTCGTCCGCCCCGTCGGCGAGGCCGAGCTTGACGTCCTCGATGCCGCGCTTGAGGCCGTAGAGCGAGTCGCCCGGCAGGGCGTCCGAGCTGGCGGCGGAGACTCCGCCGAAGGCACTCGCGGCCACCCCGACACTGAGTCCGCCCGCGGTGAGGCCCTTGGCGAGCCGGGAACGCGGGCGGAGCTTCTTCAGCGAACCCGCGCGGTGCGCGCCGCGGGCCCGGGATCGCTGCTCGGGGACCGCGCTGTCCGTCGCCCCGCCGCCCGCGGTGCCCTCCTGGAGCATGGCCTCGAAGGCGGCCACCAGCTGGGCCCGCTGAACGACCTTGACCTCCGGGTCGAGCTCCGGCTTGGGCAACGCGCCGAGGCCCGAGGCGAGCGCCAGATGGCGGGCCTGCTCACTCGGTTCCGCGACTGCCGGGGCCGGTGCCGATCCTTCGGGCTGCTCGGCCGCCGTGCCCTGCTCGGACTGCTCCTCCAGGGCCTGGGCGAAGGCGTTCGCCCGCCGGTGCGCCGATACGTTCGCGATCACTGGCGGCACCTCCTCTCGTCATGACGGTCGACTCCCCAGGGGGTCCTGAGGGTTGCACACCCTGACCACGACCACACGATCGAGTGATCGGAGTCGGCCAGGGGGTGACCACAGGGAGCCTGCATCCCGCACAACGAGCGGCGCGGCACTTGGGTTACGGACGCCGGACGATCGGATCCGGAAGTCAACCGACTTTCACGGACCGTGAGTTGGCTGTCGCCGTGTGTGCGGGGCGGTCAGCGGGCGTCTTCCGGGAGGAGCCGGGCGAGGGTGCGGACGGCCCGGTACTGGAGGGTCTTGATGGCGCCCTCGTTCTTGCCCATGACCCGGGCGGTCTCGGCGACGGAGAGGCCCTGGAGGAAGCGGAGCGTCACGCACTCCTGCTGCTGGGGGTTGAGCCGCCGCACGGCGTCGAGCAGGGCGGCGTTGGAGAGGGACTCCAGGACGGAGTCCTCGGGGGAGCGCTCGACCTCGTTGGCGTCGAGCATCTCGCCGGTGGTGACCTCCAGCCGGAAGCGGCTGGACTTGAAGTGGTCCGCGACGAGGTTGCGGGCGATGGTCACGAGCCAGGCGCCGAAGTCGCGGCCCTGCCAGGTGAACGTGCCGATGCGGCGCAGGGCACGCAGAAAGGTCTCGCTCGTGAGGTCCTCGGCGGTCGCCTTTCCTCCGACCCGGTAGTAGATGTACCGGTAGACGGTGTCGCTGTACTGGTCGTAGAGGCGGCCGAAGGCGTCGGACTCGCCGGCCTGGGCGCGCTCCACGAGGTCCATCATCCGGGCGCTGTCGCTGTCCGCCGCCGGGCGGCGGGCGGGGGCCGCCCCGGACGGGCGGCCTCGTCTGCCGACCGCGGCGCTGCCGTCGGCCAGTGCGTAGCACGGGCCGACGGGCGCGGCGGTGGCGAATGCGGGGACGGCGTACGCGGTGGGGACGAAGCCGCGCAACAGGTCTTGGACCGTTGCGCGCAGCGTAGCCAGGCCCGAGGCGTCAACCCCGACGTGTGGGTACACGGGACTCCCAGAGGCAGAGCTTCCATCACGTGCAGTGCGGGACCTTTCACCCGTCGTAGCGACGGAGGGGTACCGGTTTGCGTCTGAGGAGAATAACGCTTCGTGCAGGCACTGCTACACCGAGTTGCTCAAATCACCGATTACGTCGCTTCCCTAACCGATTGACGCCCGATCAAGTGCCGAACTGTGAACGGTTGTTGATCGGAAAGGTTCGGATAGCGGCTGAGTCCAGGGCGTGTTGTGGCCGTGTGCAGCCAAGAGGACTGGACACGAGGTTGTGGGGGTACGCCAGTTGGATTTACGGCGATTGTCAGGCCGTAAACATCCGTGTCCCGGTTTGATCAGGTGGTCAGCGGCGGCGGCGGTGCAGGGCGATGGCGGCCGCCGTGCCGCCGGCGACCGCGCCGACGCCCGCCGCGGCGGGGATGCCGACCTTGGCCGCCTTGCGGCCGGTGCGGTAGTCGCGCAGGCGCCAGTCCAGCTCGCGGGCGTGCTTGCGCAGCTTGCTGTCCGGGTTGATGGCGTAGGGGTGGCCGACCAGCGAGAGCATCGGGATGTCGTTGTGCGAGTCGCTGTAGGCGGCGCAGCGGCCGAGGTCCAGGCCCTCGGCGGCGGCCAGGGCGCGGACCGCCTCGGCCTTCGCCGGGCCGTGCAGCGGTTCGCCGACGAGTTTGCCGGTGTAGACGCCGTCGACGGACTCCGCGACCGTGCCGAGGGCGCCGGTCAGGCCGAGGCGGCGGGCGATGACCGTGGCGATCTCGACGGGGGCGGCCGTCACCAGCCAGACCTTCTGGCCGGCGTCCAGATGGGCCTGGGCGAGGGCGCGCGTACCGGGCCAGATGCGCTCGGCCATGTACTCGTCGTAGATCTCCTCGCCGATCGACTGGAGTTCGGCGACGCGGTGGCCCTGGACGATGGACAGGGCCGAGTCGCGGGCCTCCTGCATGTGCTCGGGGTCCTCGACCCCGGCGAGGCGGAACCACGCCTGCTGCCAGGCGAACTTGGCGAGCTCGCGCGTCTCGAAGAACTTCCGCTTGTACAGGCCCCGCCCGAAGTGGAAGAGGGCCGCGCCCTGCATGACGGTGTTGTCCAGGTCGAAGAAGGCGGCGGCCCGGTCGTCGCCGTGCACCGGGAACTGCGGTTCCTCGGTCGCGCCGGCGGCTTCCTGTGTGGACTTGCGGGCTGCCTCCGCCGAGGCCTCGCCTGCCAAAACGCTCCGCGCCGTGGCGGAGCGCCTACGGGGAGTGAGCCATCCGAGAGCGGCCATGGCGTGAGCATAGCCAGTCTGTTCGGGGGTTCCGGAGTCAGAAGGTTGGAAGCCTGTGAACTCTCGGCAAGCGTGTCGTTAAAGATGCCGCGCGGGGCGGACGCGGCCGGCGCGTCCCCTGGCGCTTTCGCGAGGGTTCCGCTTGCCCGCGGGCGCGCGACAATGGCCGACATGAGTCCCCTCTTCCGTCGCACGCCCCCTCGGGACCGGCTCGTCACCCTGATCCGCAAGCCCGGCTGTCATCTGTGTGATGACGCACAGGTCGTTGTGGAGAAGGTGTGCGGTGATCTCGGAGTCCCCTGGGAGCAGAAGGACATCACCGAGGACCGGGAACTGCACGATCAGTACTGGGAGCAGATCCCCGTCGTGCTGGTGGACGGCAGGCAGCACACGTTCTGGCGCGTGAACGAGGGCCGCCTGCGCAAGGCGCTGACCGACTGACCCCGCCCGGTGAGCGACTGACCGACCAGTCCAAAGGGGCCGCCGGGTCGCTTAGGATCGATGGTGACTTGGTCTCGGGGGCGGGATTCGCTGAGGAGAGTGTGCGGTTTTGCCCCCAGAAGACAAGGAGCGGTGGTGGATATGCGCCGGTTCCCCGCGCGTGCGCCGGGGGCGCGTGACCCCGGTCACGTTGGCCGGGCAAATCGGACACCATCTTTGTGCACGCGTTCACAAAGACATAGCCTGCATTCGACGGGGCGGTCATGTAGGGACGTATGACCGCCTACAGCCCCGCTCTACCCGCAGGAGCACCGTGGCAACTGGCCGAACTCACCGACCGGCGACCCGCAGCCGAGGGATTCCCGAGGCCACCGTCGCCCGGCTTCCGCTGTACCTCCGCGCTCTGACCGCGTTGTCGGAGCGCTCGGTCCCCACGGTCTCCTCCGAGGAGCTCGCGGCCGCGGCGGGGGTCAACTCCGCGAAGCTGCGCAAGGACTTCTCCTACCTCGGCTCCTACGGGACCAGGGGTGTCGGCTACGACGTCGAGTATCTCGTCTACCAGATCTCCCGCGAGCTGGGGCTCACCCAGGACTGGCCGGTCGTGATCGTCGGTATCGGTAACCTCGGCGCCGCCCTCGCCAACTACGGCGGTTTCGCCTCCCGCGGGTTCCGCGTCGCCGCGCTGATCGACGCCGACCCGGCCATGGCCGGCAAGCCCGTCGCGGGCATCCCCGTGCAGCACTCCGACGACCTGGAGAAGATCATCCAGGACAACGGCGTGTCGATCGGTGTCATCGCCACCCCCGCCGGTGCCGCACAGGCCGTCTGCGACCGGCTCGTGGCCGCCGGTGTCACCTCCATCCTGAACTTCGCGCCGACCGTGCTGTCCGTCCCGGACGGCGTCGACGTGCGCAAGGTCGACCTCTCCATCGAGCTGCAGATCCTCGCCTTCCACGAGCAGCGCAAGGCGGGGGAGGAGGCCGCCGCCTCCGACGGGGGCGTCCCGGCCGCCGCCGCCCGCAGCGACTCCGCCGACCAGGGACCCGACGGGGACATGCCCGCCGTGATGCCGGCATGAGCCTCCTTGTCGTCGGACTCAGCCACCGCAGCGCCCCGGTCAGCGTCCTGGAACGGGCCGCGCTGAACGCGGACGAGCAGGTCAAGCTGCTCCAGGACACGGTCGCCGCCGAACCGGCCACCGAGGCCGCGGTGCTCGCCACCTGCAACCGCATCGAGCTCTACGCCGACGTGGACAAGTTCCACGCCGGTGTCGCCGAGCTGTCCACGCTGCTCGCCCAGCACAGCGGGGTCGGCCTGGAGGAGCTCACCCCTTATCTCTATGTGCATTACGAGGACCGGGCCGTCCACCACCTGTTCTCGGTGGCCTGCGGACTGGACTCCATGGTCGTCGGCGAGGGGCAGATCCTCGGCCAGATCAAGGACTCCCTGGCCCGGGCGCAGGAGCTGCACTCGGCGGGCCGGCTGCTGAACGACCTGTTCCAGCAGGCCCTCAGGGTCGGCAAGCGCGCCCACTCCGAGACCGGCATCGACCGTGCCGGCCAGTCCCTGGTCACCTTCGGCCTGGAGCAGCTGGCCCGGGGCGGCGACGTCCTGCAGTGGGCCCGGGGCAAGAAGGCGCTGGTCATCGGGGCCGGTTCGATGTCCTCCCTGGCCGCGGCCACGCTCGCGCGGGCCGGGGTCGCCGAGATCGTCGTCGCCAACCGCACCTTCGACCGCGCCGAGCGCCTCGCCCGGATACTCAGCGAGGGCGACGACACGGACGTGGCGGCCCGCGCGGTACCGATGGAGTCGGTGCCGGCCGAGCTGACACGTGCCGACGTCACCGTCTCCTGCACCGGCGCGACGGGCCTGGTCCTGACGGCCGAGTCGGTCGCCGGGGCGATCGAGGGACGTGCGCCCGCGCCGGCCACCCTGCCCGGCGAGGACGGCCCCGGCGCGCCGGGCGGCGAGACCGGCCCCGCGGCCGGACAGGCTGCGCAGCGCGGCGGAGCGTCGGGCACCAGCCTCGGCAGCGAGGACGGCTGCCCGCTCGACCTGTCCGCGGTGCAGGCCACCGCCGGATTCTCCGTCCTGGGCGAGGCGGCCGTGGCCGGGATGGCCGCAGCCGACCTCGAACAGCACGCGGCGTGGGTGGACAACGGCACGGCGGGCGGCGACCGGCGTGCCGCGGGCGGTACGGCCCGGCCGGGACAGACCGGCACGCTCGACCCGGCCGCGGACACCGACGCCATCGCCGCGCTCGCCGCGACCGTCGCCACCGTCGGGCGGATCCCCGAGCGCCGCAGGCCCGAGCCGGTCGAGGAGCCGCAGCGGCCCGAGCCCGTGCTCTTCCTGCTGGACCTGGCGATGCCGCGCGACATCGACGCGGCCGTGCACCGGCTGGCCGGGGTGCGGCTGGTGGACATCGAGTCGCTGGCGGAGGCCTCCGCGGGCGCTCCGATGGCTGCCGATGTGGACCAGGTACGGCGTATCGTCTCCGACGAGGTCGCGGCCTTCGGGGCAGCACTGCGGGCCGCGCACATCACACCGACCGTGGTCGCCCTGCGCACCATGGCCGCCGATGTCGTGGCCGGCGAGATCGCCCGGCTGGACGGACGGCTGCCCGGTCTCGACGACAAGCACCGAGCGGAGATCACCCAGACCGTGCGGCGCGTGGTCGACAAACTGCTCCACGCGCCGACCGTGCGGGTCAAGCAACTCGCGGCCGAACCCGGCGGCGCCGGGTACGCGGACGCGCTGCGGACCCTGTTCGACCTCGACCCCGAGACGGTGGCCGCCGTCTCCAGGGCCGAGGACAGCACCACCGAGGAAGACCGAGGGCCGGCATGACTGATACGCGTGAGCCGCTGAGGCTCGGTACCAGGCGCAGCAGGCTCGCCATGGCCCAGTCCGGGCAGGTGGCGGACGCCGTGAGCCGGGTGACCGGGCGGCCCGTCGAGCTCGTCGAGATCACCACGTACGGTGATGTCTCGCGTGAGGCGCTGGCCCAGATCGGCGGTACCGGCGTGTTCGTGACCGCCCTGCGCGACGCGCTCCTCAAGGGCGAGGTCGACTTCGCGGTGCACTCGCTGAAGGACCTGCCGACCACGCAGCCCGACGAGCTGGTCGTGGCCGCCGTGCCGGTGCGCGAGGACCCGCGGGACGTGATCGTCGCCCGGGACGCGCTGAAGCTCACCGACCTGCCCTCCGGGGCCCGCATCGGTACGGGTTCGCCGCGCCGCATGGCGCAGCTCAACGCGTACGCCCGCAGCCACGGCCTGGACATAACGACGGTCCCGATCCGCGGCAACGTCGACACCCGCATCGGGTTCGTGCGCAGCGGGGAACTCGACGCCGTCGTGCTGGCCGCCGCCGGGCTCAACCGGATCGGCCGCGGTGACGAAGTGACCGACTTCCTGTCGGTCGACACGATTTTGCCCGCCCCCGGCCAGGGGGCCCTGGCGATCGAGTGCACCGCGGACAACGCGGACCTCATCGCCGCGCTCGCCGAACTCGACGACCCGTTCACGCGGATCGCCGTGACGGCCGAGCGATCACTGCTCGCCGCCCTGGAAGCCGGTTGCAGTGCCCCTGTGGGGGCACTGGCCGACTTGTGGGCCGACGGGCGGATTGTCAAGGAAATGCGCCTGCGCGGCGTCGTCGGGACCACCGACGGCACGCGCATGGTGCAGCTGTCCACCACCGGTCCCGTGCCCGAGACGCACGACGGGGTGATGGCGCTCGGTCGCGAACTCGCGGCCGAGATGCTCACCCAGGGCGCGGCCGGTCTGATGGGGGAGCGAGCACAGTGAGCCCCACCGCCCTTTCCGCCGGTCCTGAACACGGGCACGTCACCTTCCTGGGTGCCGGACCCGGAGATCCGGGACTACTGACTCTGCGCGCCGTGGAGGCGCTGGCGCACGCGGACGTCCTCGTCGCCGAGCACGAGGTGCTCGACGTCGTACGTCAGCACGCCAGGCAGGGCGTGTCCGAAGTGCACACGGATCCGGATCCTTCCCAGGATCCTGCTCCGGGCACAGGAGCGCCCCAGCTGACGGTAGTTGACGGCACGTCAACCACCGCGGCCGTCCCCGTGGTGCGGGATGCCGCACATCTTGTCATGGAGGCCGCGCGGGGCGGCAGGCGGGTCGTGCGTGCGGTGTCCGGTGACCCGGGCCTCGACACGTACGCCGCCGAGGAGATGCTGGCGTGCGCCGCCGCGGGGGTGCCCTTCGAGGTCGTCCCCGGCATCGCGAGCGCCGTCGGCGTGCCCGCCTACGCCGGTGTGCCGCTGCGGGACGCGCAGGGCGCGGACGTGCGGTTCGTGGACGCGCGGACGGCGTCGGACCGGTGCTGGACGGAGGTCGGGGCGTCGGACGGCACGGTCGTGGTGTCCACGACGCTGGACTCCGTCGCCGCGGCGGCCGGCGAACTCGTCTCCGCCGGACGCAAGCCGGACACCCCGCTGACGGTCACCGTCGCCGGTACGACCACCCGGCAGCGCACCTGGTCCGCCACGCTCGGCACGATCGCGCAGACGCTGAAGCAGGCCAAGGTGCTGCCCTCGCCCGACGGCGGCCGGCCGGTGATAGCCGTGGTCGGTGAGCGTTCCGCCGCCGCCCAGCGCGACCAGCTCGCGTGGTTCGAGTCCAAGCCGCTGTTCGGCTGGAAGGTGCTCGTGCCGCGGACGAAGGAGCAGGCGGCGTCGCTCTCCGACCAGCTGCGGTCGTACGGGGCCGTGCCGCACGAGGTGCCGACGATCGCCGTCGAGCCGCCGCGCACGCCCCAGCAGATGGAGCGCGCGGTCAAGGGTCTCGTCACGGGCCGCTACGAGTGGATCGCCTTCACCTCGGTGAACGCGGTCAAGGCCGTGCGGGAGAAGTTCGAGGAGTACGGGCTCGACGCGCGTGCCTTCGCGGGCATCAAGGTCGCGGCCGTCGGCGAGCAGACGGCGAAGGCGCTGATCGCGTTCGGCGTGAAGCCGGACCTGGTGCCGAGCGGCGAGCAGTCGGCCGCGGGGCTGCTGGAGGACTGGCCGCCGTACGACCCGGTCTTCGACCCGATCGACAGAGTGTTCCTGCCGCGTGCCGACATCGCCACGGAGACGCTGGTGGCCGGGCTGATCGAGCTCGGCTGGGAGGTCGACGACGTCACGGCCTACCGGACCGTGCGGGCCTCGCCGCCGCCGGCGGAGACCCGTGAGGCGATCAAGGGCGGTGGCTTCGACGCCGTTCTCTTCACCTCGTCCTCGACCGTGCGGAACCTGGTCGGCATCGCCGGCAAGCCGCACAACGTCACGGTGATCGCCTGCATCGGCCCGGCCACGGCGAAGACGGCCGAGGAGCACGGGCTGCGGGTGGACGTCATGGCTCCGGAGCCGTCCGTCCACAAGCTGGCGGAAGCCCTGGCCGACTTCGGCGCGAAGCGCCGGGTGGCGGCGGTGGAGGCCGGCGACCCGGTGACCCGGCCGAGCGAGCGGCGGCCGGGGGCGCGGCGGAGGCGTTCGACGACGTGACCGGCCCTCACTGGCTGCGGCTACGCGGGAGTCACCGCGTGGCCGTAGCGCAGGAGGTTGTCCGGGTCGTAGGTGGCCTTGTCGTGGCGTAGGCGGGCGTAGACCTCCGGGGTCCAGGCGCGGGCGCGGTCCTGTTCGTCGCCCGGGGTGCCGTGGATGTTGACCATGGTGCGGCCGGTCCCGTACGGGGCCATGGCCGTGTAGAGGCGGCGTGTCGCCTGTTCGACGGCCTCGGCCACGGGTGGGGCGGGCATGATCCCGACCGACTCCATGAAGTAGCGGGCGTCGCGGGCGCAGACGGCGTCCTCGACGGCGGACGGGCGGGACAGCGCGCCGCCCATGTGCCGCAGTGAGGCCACGAGCAGTGGGTGCTCGGCGCCGGCTGAGGGGCCGACCTGCTCCAGGAACGTGGTGATGGCGTCGGAGGGCAGGTCGCGCAGGAGCATGCAGCACTCCCGTGCCGGGAGCGGGTCCTGGGGTTCCATGTGGATGCGGTCCAGGGCCGCGTGGTCCATCTCCTCGACCAGGTCGACGGCGACCGGGGCCGCCGCGCGCAGCGGCGCGATCAGGGCCTCGCCGTCCGCCGGGTCGCCCGGCCAGGCGATGGCGACCCGGGCCCAGAAGCCGCCGCGCAGGGGTTCCGGGATCTGCGGGATGGGCGGCAGGCGCAGGACCGAGAACATGCTGCACATCTCGTCCGGGACGGTGTGGGTCCACTCCGTCCAGGTGCGCAGCAGGGTCTCCGTGTGTTCGGCGCGGCAGTGGATGCCGCCGCCGTAGACCCGGGGCAGGGGCAGCAGTTCGGTGACGAGCGAGGTGACGACGCCTACGTTGCCCTTGCCGCCGCGCAGTGCCCAGAACAGTTCCGGTTCGTGCCGGGGGTCCGACTCGCGCAGGTGCCCGTCCGGGGTGACGACCTGGAAGGAGCGGACCAGGTCGGCGGCGAAGCCGTAGGCCCGGCCGAGGACCGGGAGTCCGCCGCCGAGGGTGTAGCCGATGACGCCGGCGTCGGTGGAGGTGCCGCAGAGCCCTGCCAGGCCGTAGGGGGCGGCCGCGGCCATGACGTGGCTCCACTTCGCGCCGGCGGCGATGGTGGCCGTGCGGGTGGTGGGGTCGACGTGGACGTCCGTCATGCGGGACGTGTTGATCAGCAGCCCGTGTTCGATCGGGAAGTTGGCGCCGTGGCCGGTGGCCTGGACGGCGACGGGTGTGCGGGTGGCGTGTGCCCAGCGCATCGCGGTGACGATGTCGTCGGGGCCGGTGGCGCCGATGACCACGTCCGGGGTGTGCAGGGAGGCCAGGTTGAAGCCGGTGACTTCGTCGGCGTAGGCGCGTTCGCCGGGGCGGACGACGGGGCCGTTGATCTCCGAGAGGGCGAAGAGGTCGGGCATGTGGTGGGGGGCGGTCATCGCGTCCTCCGTGGGGGCGGGTACGGAGGGACAGCGGCGGTGGGGTGTCGGGTCCGGCCGTCGGGGTCCTTGTCCTGTGGTTTCAGGATGGACCTGGGGGAGTGGTGGCGCATTGCGGGGCTGTGGGCTGCATGGTGCTCGGCGTGGGGGCTGAGGGCGGGGCGTTGCGCGGCCCGGCGGTGCGGGGTGCCTCCCCCGAGCTCTCGGCTTCGCTCGAGCAGGGGGGACCCCCGCGCCCACCCGTGCCGCCCTGGGGGCACCTCCCAGGCCCTTAAGGCACTGGGGGAGGCACGCATGCCCGCAGCGGGGGCAGGGGGCGGCCGACAGGGCGTCGGTATCGGGGGGTTTGGGGCGGGCGTAGCGTAGGGGCATGACGACGTACGGATCATTTCCCGGTACTCGGCCGCGGCGGCTGCGGAGCAACCCCGTGATGCGTCGGATGGTCGCCGAGACCCGGCTGCACCCCGCCGACCTCATTCTCCCGGCCTTCGTGCGGGAGGGCATCGGTGAGCCCGTGCCGATCGCCGCCATGCCGGGGGTCGTGCAGCACACCCGGGACAGTCTGAAGAAGGCCGCCGCGGAGGCGGTCGCGGCGGGGATCTCCGGGATCATGCTGTTCGGCGTGCCGGAGGAGTCGAAGAAGGACGCGCTCGGGACGCCGGGGACCGACCCGGACGGCATCCTCCAGGTCGCCCTGCGGGACGTGCGGGCCGAGGTCGGCGACGACCTGCTCGTCATGTCCGACCTGTGCCTCGACGAGACCACCGACCACGGGCACTGCGGCGTCCTCGACGAGCAGGGCCGGGTCGACAACGACGCGACCCTGGAGCGGTACGCCGAGATGGCCCAGGTGCAGGCCGACGCCGGAGCCCATGTCGTCGGGCCCAGCGGGATGATGGACGGGCAGATCGGGGTCGTCCGCGACGCGCTCGACCAGATCGGGCGGGAGGACGTCGCCATCCTCGCCTACACCGCGAAGTACGCCTCGGCCTTCTACGGGCCCTTCCGGGAGGCGGTCGGCTCGTCCCTGCGAGGGGACCGGAAGACGTACCAGCAGGATCCCGCGAACGCGCGTGAGTCGCTGCGGGAGCTCGCCCTGGACCTGGAGGAGGGCGCCGACATGGTGATGGTCAAGCCGGCCGGGCCCTACCTGGACATCCTCGCCCGGGTCGCCGACGCCGTGGACGTGCCCGTCGCCGCCTACCAGATCTCCGGCGAGTACTCGATGATCGAGGCCGCCGCCGAGAAGGGCTGGATCGACCGGGACCGGGCGATCATGGAGGCCCTGACCGGCATCCGCCGGGCGGGTGCGCGCACCATCCTCACCTACTGGGCCACCGAAGTGGCCCAGAAGCTCAAGGAGCAGTAGGCCGCGGGCGTCAGCGGTTCTCAGGCTCTGCCGGTCCCGGCCGTCAGTAGGACAGCGCGTCGTCCATGTCACGCAGCCAGTAGGTGACCTTCAGGGTGCTGTCGTAGTACACGCCCTTGGCCGGCAGGGCCGGGACCGCCGAGGGGCCGCCGTCGCTGTCCGGCGTGTAGCCCTGGAAGCCGACCGTGAGTTCGTGGCCGGTGGTGCCCCACTCGCCGCTGCCGTCGGCCGCCGACAGCGAGACGCCCGCGTAGCCGGACTCGCCGGGGGCCAGGGTCGTCACCGCCTGCGGCTGGGAGTCCTCGATCGGCTGCGGCGCCCACTGCATCTCGTCGAAGCGCAGCATCGGGTAGTAGGTCAGGTCGCACGTCTTCGACCCGGTGTTCTTCACCGTGAGCAGCATGTGGTTGACGGGGCGGCGGACCGGCTGGGCGGTGACGGTGGTGTTGGAGCCGTTGCACAGGACACGGGCCGCCGTGGCGTCCTTCGCGCTCTTCCGGCCGGCCTGTGCGGCCTGTGCGCCCCTCGCCTGCGTGCCCCTCGCGCCGCTGCCGCCCGCGGTGCCGTGCTCGTCCTGCCCGTTGCTGTCGCTCCGGGGCGGCTGCGTCGCCGTGACGGTCGCCGAGGCCGGCTCGGGGTGGGCGGCTCCCTCGTCCTTCGTGCCCGTGCCGTTCTGGCATGCCGTCAGGGCGAGGGCGGCCAGGAGGACAACGGGGAGGGGACGGTACTTGCGCATGCTTGCGTTTCCTTTCGGACAAAAGGCGGTGGGTCAGCAGGCCCGGGTGGGTCGCGCTGCCGGCGGGCCGGGAGCGGCGTGCTTGGATGACCAGAGCCTGTGCGGTGATCCGTCCCGGCCGCCAGACCAGGCGGGAGATCAGGGACGCTGGAACGCCCGCACATGCTCTGACCAGGGAGAACGGCCATTCCCTGGAACGGGGGAACGGAACACGGGGCATGGAGGGGCAGTGTCGGAAGGCACGAGTGCGGCGGAATTCGCCGCACTGCTGGGGGAGTTGAAGGAGCGCTCGGGGCTGAGCTACGGGGTGCTCGCCAAGCGGCTGCACATGAGTACCTCGACGCTGCACCGGTACTGCAACGGGGATGCGGTGCCGACCGACTACGCGCCGGTGGAGCGGCTCGCCCGGCTGTGCAAGGCGTCGCCCACGGAACTGGTCGAGCTGCACCGGCGCTGGGTGCTGGCGGACGCCGGGCGGGCGCGCAAGGGGAGCGGTGGTACGAGGCCTGTGGGTACGGGGAGCGGCGCTGCGGAGGTGACCTCCGCCGTGGACGCCGAGGTACCCGCACCGGTCGAGTCCGCGGACGCCGGCGCACTCCCGCCGGAGGAGTCCGCGGACACCGGCGTCTCCGCGCCGGAGCGGCACGCGGGCCGGAGCCGTCGCCGTGCGGTCCTCGCCGGGGCCGCCGCCGCCGTGGTCCTCGGTGGGGTCGGGTTCGCCGTGGCCGTTCCCTCGGGCGGGGGAGACGAGGAGGGGCGGCGCGGAGCGGCGGTGGCCTCCGGCGCTGCCGGCGGGCCGCAGAGGGAGGGCACGGCGGCCTCCGGGGCGCCCTACGCCCCTTCGCCCTCCAAGGGTGGCGACGGCAAGAGCGTGGGAAAGGACGGGGAGAAGGAGGCGAAGGCGAGTGCCTCCGCGCCTCCCCCTTCGGCGTCCGCCACCGGCGGGGGCGATCGCCCGGGCGGCGGTGACGCCGCCCCCGCCGCTGTTCCCCTTACCGTGGACACGGAACCGCACGCCTGGGAGAGCCCCTGTTCCCAGCGCTATCTGGTGAATCTGCCGCCGGGGCAGGTCCGGCCGCCGCCGATCGAGCAGGGCGCGCCCGGCTGGGTGGCGGCGATGGGGGCCGTGCCGTCGGGGGAGCAGTTCCTGAAGCTGACCGTGCAGGGGACGGGTAAGGAGACCGTGGTCGTCAAGGGGCTGACGGTCCGGATGGCCGGCAAGCGGGCGCCGCTCGCGTGGAACGACTACGCCATGGGGTATCCGGGCGTCGGCTGCGGCGGTGGCGTGCCGACCAGGTTCTTCACGGTCGCCCTCGACGCCGTGCGCCCCGGGGTCGTGCCGGACGCGGGGCACGCGGACTTCCCCTTCAAGGTGAGTGAGAGCGACCCCGAGACGTACTACATCAGGGCCGACGCCTCCGCGTACGACGTCAGTTGGTACCTGGAGCTGCGGTGGTCCAGCGGCGGCCGGACGGGCACGCTGACCGTGGACGACCACGGTCGGCCCTTCCGCACGAGCGGCAACAACGGGCGCCCGGCCTACGAGTTCCCGCTGGGTGGCAAGAAGTGGGTCGAGGAGGGGACCACGCAGTAGTGCCGCGGGGGCAGTGCCGTGGGGGCGGCTCAGTGGAACTCGTGGACCAGCTCGATCTTTCCGGCGATGTGGGCGTTGAACTCGTCGAGTTCCTCGGCGTCGAGGTCCCGGAGCAGGTCCAGCTCCTCGGGGACGGTGGGGCGCCAGAGGGTCGTCGCCCGGCTTTCGTTTCGCACGGGCACCATCAAAACCGTTGAACCGTTAGGTTGTTGACCGTCGTAGTGGTTGTCGATTGAACCACCTACTTTCAGGGAGACGTCGATGTCCGGTGCCCTCAGCCAGGATCCCGCCGAGCTGCAGAGGAGGATCGACAGCAGCAAGGCACACCCGGCCCGGGTCTACGACGTCTTCCTCGGCGGCAAGGACCACTACCCCGCCGACCGGAACGCGGCCGCCGCCGCGCTGGCCGCCAACCCGCGCGGGTACCTCGACGTACGGCACAACCGCGACTTCCTCCGGCGCGCGGTGACCGCGCTCGTGGAGCAGGACGGCATCCGGCAGTTCCTCGACATCGGGACCGGGCTGCCCACCGCCGAGAACGTGCACCAGATCGCGCAGCGCGTCGCGCCCGAGTCGCGGGTCGTGTACGTCGACAACGACCCGGTGGTGCTCGCGCACGCCCGCGCCCTGCTGACCAGCGTCCCCGAGGGGCGTACGGACTACATCGACGCCGATCTGCGGGACCCGGCCCGCATCCTCGAACAGGCCTCCAAGACCCTGGACTTCGGCCGGCCGGTCGCGCTCTGCCTGGTCGCGATCCTGCACTTCGTCGCGGACGAAGAGGCGTATCCGCTGGTGAGCGGCCTGCTCGACGAGCTGCCTGAGGGGAGCCGGCTGGTGCTGAGCCATCTCACCGAGGACCTCAACCCCGAGAACATCCGCGCGGTCCAGCGGACGTACACCGAGCGCGGGTTCACCTTCGTGCTGCGCTCCCGGGCCGACGTCGAGCGGTTCTTCACGGAGAACGGGCTGGAGATCACCGACCCGGGGGTCGTCCCCGCGCACCGCTGGCGGCCCGACCACGCCGCGCCCGTCCCGGAGCAGCCGGAGGAGTCCTTCCTCGCCGGGCTGGAGGAGATCGAGAAGGTGCGCTACCGCGACATCAACGACGTCACGGACGCGGACATCAACGTGTACGCGGCGATCGGAGCCAAGGGCTGAGGCACCGGGTCCGGGCCGGCTTCCGTGCCGGCCCCGGTGTCCGGATGCCGGAAACCTGCTTGTAGATGACACGTATCTCCTAGGCTGCGGGCACCAGGCGTCACCCGCAGCCGAAGGAGCCGTGTCATGACCGTCGCCGAGCCCCCGCCCACCCGCTCCTCCGTGCCCCCGCTCGCCGCGCGGGCCCGGACCGTCGGAGGCTCGCCCGTACGGGACATCCTCGCCGTCACCGCCCGCCCCGAGGTGATCAACTTCGCGGGCGGGCTCCCGGCACCGGAGCTGTTCGACGCCAAGGGCATCGCCGCCGCGTACGAGGCGGTGCTCGCCGAGGCGCCCGTACGGGCGTTGCAGTACTCCACGACCGAGGGCGAACCCGCGCTGCGGGACGCGCTCGCCGCCCGCACCACCGCGCGCGGCCTGCCGACCGGGCCCGACGACCTGCTCGTCACCACCGGCAGCCAGCAGGCCCTCTCCCTGCTGGCCACCGCCCTGGTCGAACCCGGGGACACCGTCCTCGTCGAGAACCCCTGCTACCTGGCGGCACTTCAGGCCTTCGGCTTCGCCGGGGCGCGGGTGCTGGCCGTGCCCGGTGACGAGCACGGCGTCGACCCCGGGGCACTGGAGGAGCTCGTCGTGCGCGAGCGGCCCAAGCTGCTCTACACCGTGCCCACCTTCCAGAACCCCACCGGCCGGACCCTGCCCGCGGGGCGACGCGCCGCCGTCGCCGCGGTCGCCGCCCGGCACGGACTGTGGATCGTCGAGGACGACCCCTACGGTGAACTGCGCTACGAGGGTGAACGCCTGCCGTGGATCGCCGCCCACCCGGGCGCCGAGGACCGGACCGTGCTGCTCGGCAGCTTCTCCAAGGTCATGGCGCCCGGGCTGCGGCTGGGCTGGCTGCGGGCACCCGGAGAGCTGCGGCGCGCCTGCGCGGTCGCCAAGCAGGCCGCCGACCTGCACACCCCGACCGTCAACCAGCTCGCCGCGGCCCGCTACCTCGCCGACAACGACCTGGACGCCCATGTCGCCCGCGTCGCCGGCGTGTACCGCGAACGCCGCGACGCGATGCTCGGCGGACTCGCCGCGGCGCTGCCCACGGGGTCGGTCTGGAACCGGCCCGAGGGCGGCATGTTCCTCTGGGCGCGCCTGCCGGAGCCGTACGACACGACGGCCCTGCTGCCGCGGGTGGTCCGGCAGAACGTGGCCTATGTGCCCGGCGCCCCCTTCTACGCGGGCCCTCCCGACCGGTCGACCCTGAGGCTCTGCTTCGTGACGCAGACGCCGGCGGAGATCGGGGAGGGGCTGCGCAGGCTGGGTGAGGGGCTCAGTCCCACCAGAAGTGCCATACCGGCTGGTTGAGGACCTGGTGCTCGGCGTAGGCCCGCAGGGTCGGGTCCGCGCCCTGGTGGATGTTGTCCGGGCAGAACGCGAAGTGCTCGGCGGCCACGGCCCCAGCAGCGGCCGGGGTGGTGGGCGGCGAGGCCACGGACAGCAAGAGATGGTCGAAGCCGAGGGCGACGACGCGTATGCCGAAGCGGTCCTCCCAGGAGCGGAGCACCGCGCTGAGGCGGGCGGTGTCGCCCTCGTGGTTCACCGGGCCCGTCCAGCCGATCGCCGCCGGGACGTCCGCGCTGCGGCGGGCCGGGACGAGGGCGAAGCGGGGCTCCTTGAGGGGGCCGCCGTCCTCCAGCAGGGCGTCCACGAGGTCGCCGGCCGTGATGTCCGGGTCCCGGCCGGGGCCGACGGGCTCGGCCGGGCCGGGCCAGGGGGCGCCTTCCGCGGCATGTTCCTCCCAGTACTCCGCCAGCACCTCCCCGGCGTCGTGGTCCCCGGGGTAGGACACCTGGCCGGGCATCAACTGCCAGCGGTCCGGGCCGCCATGGCCGTCCCCCGTCTCCAGGACCACCGGCAGGAGTCCCGCACGACGCGCCGGCTCCAGCGCCGCCCAGCCGCCAGGAAGGGCCCGCCCGTCCGCGCACCACAGCAGCGGCTCGTGCCACGGGCCCTCGGCGGTGGTGTCGGCCGGCGCACCGGCCGGGAGCCGAAGACCGAGGGAGCTGCCGCTGGGGTCCGCCGCCAGCCTCGGCAGAGGATTGGGAAGAGTCGCCATGGGGTGACTGTAGAGCCGGGCACCGACAACCCGACCGGCTCGGCGGCCGGCCGCAGCGGATCTCCGACCGGCCTGACGGCCCACCGCAGCGGACAGGATCTGGCCTATTGGTGCCCTACCGTCCGGGCATGACCACTTCCCCGGAGAAGACGGACCTGCTGGCCGCGTTCGCGGAGCAGCGCGCGTTGCTGCTGATCACCCTGCACGGACTCACCGACGAACAGGCCGCGCGGCGCACGACCGTGAGCGAGCTGACCCTCGGCGGGATCGTGAAGCACCTGGCCCGCGGAGAGGAGACGTGGACGCAGATCATGACCAAGGGCGACGGTGAACTGCCCGACGGCATGCTCGACATGGGGCAGTACCGGATGGCCGGCGGCGACACGCTCCCCGCCCTGCTGGAGCGCTACGCACGGGCCGCGCACGCCACCGAGGAGGCGGTGGCCGTGCTGCCGGACCTGGACGTCGACGTGCCGCTGCCGAAGACGCCCTGGTCACCGCCGGAGCCCCAGTACTGGACCGCGCGCCGGATCCTGCTGCACCTGATCAAGGAGACCGCCCAGCACGCCGGGCACGCCGACATCATCCGGGAGGCCCTGGACGGGGCGAGTACGACGGCCCAGCGCTGACCGGAGGGGCATCGGACGCGGGCGTCGAAGCACTCCCGGCCGCCACCGGCCACCGGGCGGAAGCAGGCCTGGATCGTCGTACCGGGCCCCGCCTGCGTCATGGGCGTGTACACGTAGGACTGCGCGGCGACGCCGTCCCCGATCCTCGCGGAGTGCGCGGGGCCGCCGTCGCCCGCGTTCGGTTCCAGGCGGTCGCCGATCCGGGTGCTCCACATCCTCGCCCAGCCGGCTCCGCACCGGGCGCTGTAACGCAGTTCGAGGCGGGCCCCGCCGGCCGGGACGTCCCACGAGTACGTCACTTCCGCGGCGACTGTGGTGGAGGTGCGGCGCCGGGCCGCAGTCTCGTTGCGGAGCCGGCCGGCGTGGTCGGCCCGTCCACGAAGGGGGAACACCATGCGCATGGCGAAGAAGCTCGCCGTCATGGCCGGGGGCATGGCGCCCACCGGCGGTCTGCCGGCCACGGGCGCGGGCACCGCGGGACGCGCAGGCCGCGCCGCAGGCGGCGTCGGACTGTCCGTCGGGCTGGTTCTGCGTCTGGGCCGGCAAGAACTACACCGGCCGCATGCAGAAGGTCGAGGCAGGAACGCGGACCTCACCGGGTTCGTCGTCTTCCAGGGCTTCAAGTCCTGGTACAACCACGGCAAGTCCTGCGACTACAAGTGGTTCACGGAGAAGAACCACCGCGGCGACAGCGGTGTCATCCCGCGGGGGGCCAAGGGGACCGGCGACTCCGTCTGGTTCCAGAAGTCCAACCAGTGGGTCAACTGCCGGTGAGCAGCAGCGCCTGACAACGCCCGAGGGCGGCACTCAACGGGGGAGTGCCGCCCTCGGCGCTGTCGTCAGGGGCCGGACGTCAGAGCCGCTCGGGCGTCCGGATGCCCAGCAGGCCCATGCCCTGGTGCAGCGTGCGGGCCGTGACGTCGCACAGGAACAGGCGGTTCGCGATCTGCTCCGGTGTCTCGGCCTTCAGGACCGGACACTTGTCGTAGAACGTGGTGAAGAGCGACGCCAGCTGGTACAGGTACGCGGCCAGCTTGTGCGGGGCGTACTCCTCGGCGGCTTCGAAGACCGTGTCGCCGAACGCGTCCAGGTGCAGACCGAGCGCCCGCTCCGCCGGGGCGAGTTCGAGCTCCGGGTGCGCGACCGGCTTCGTCTCGCCGGCCTTGCGCAGGATCGACTGGATCCGGGCGTACGCGTACTGGAGGTAGACGGACGTGTCGCCGTTCAGCGACACCATCTGGTCCAGGTCGAACTTGTAGTCCCGGTTCGGCGACGTCGACAGGTCCGCGTACTTCACGGCACCGATGCCGACCTGCGCGGCCCGCTCCTGGATCTCGTCCTCGGTCAGGTCCTGTGCCTTCTCCCGCACGACCTCGGCGGCCCGCTGCACCGCCTCGTCCAGCAGGTCCTCCAGCCGTACGGTCTCGCCCTCACGCGTCTTGAAGGGCTTGCCGTCCGCGCCGAGCACCGTGCCGTAGCCCATGTTGTGAGCGGTGACGCCGTCGTTCAGCCAGCCGGCCCGGCGGGCCGTCTCGAAGACCATCTTGAAGTGCAGCGACTGACGGACGTCCACGACGTAGAGCAGGGACGAGGCGTGCAGGTCCTGGACCCGGTTCCGGATCGCCGTCAGGTCGGAGGCCGCGTAGCCGAAGCCGCCGTCGGCCTTCTGCACGATCAGCGGGACCGGCTGGTCGTCCTTGCCGCGGATCTCGTCGAAGAACACCACGAGCGCGCCCTCGGAGCGCACCGCGACACCCGTCTCCTCCAGGATGCGGGCGGTCTCCGGCATGCCGTCGTTGTAGGCGGACTCGCCGACGATCTCCTCGTCGCGGATCTCCATGTCGAGCTTCTCGAAGACGGAGTAGAAGTAGACCTTCGACTCGTCCACGAACTGCTGCCACAGTTCGAGCGTCTCCTTGTCGCCGGACTGGAGGGCGACGACCCGCCCCCGGGCCCGCTCCTTGAACTCCTCGTCCGCGTCGAAGAGCGCACGCGACGCCTTGTACACCCGGTTCAGGTTGCTCATCGCCTGCTCGCCGTCGACGTCGGCCGCGGGGGCCAGCTCGCCGGGGTGCTCGAACAGGTACTGGATGAGCATGCCGAACTGGGTGCCCCAGTCACCGATGTGGTGCCGGCCGATCGTCTTCTCGCCGGTGAAGTCGAGCATGCCGCGCAGGGCGTCGCCGATGACCGCCGACCGCAGGTGACCGACGTGCATCTCCTTCGCCACGTTCGGCTGGGCGTAGTCGACGACCGTGATGCCCGCCTTCTCCTTCAGCGGCACGCCGAGACGCTCGCCGTCCGCGAGCCGCGCGGCGAGGTTCTCGGTGATCGCCCGGTCCGCGATCGTGATGTTGAGGAAGCCGGGCCCGGAGACCTCGACGTCCTTGATCACGTCCCCGGTGACGATGTTGCCGACGACCTCCGTCGCCAGGTCCCGGGGGTTCGACTTGGCCTTCTTGGCGAGGGCCAGGATCCCGTTGGCCTGGAAGTCGGCCCGGTCGCTACGTCGCAGCAGCGGGTCGGCGTCGGCCTCCGGCCGGGTGGCCGACAGGGCGTTCGCGAGACGCTGCTGGACTTGATCGGTGAGCGACGTGACCGAGGTCATGGGATGGGTGCCGTTCTCCTCGTGGGAATCGATAGACACGCTCAGTATCCCATGGGGGGTAAAGCGGTTTTCCCGGGCGGGATGCCGTCTGGGAGAATGGGCACCGGCCGTTGACCGTACGGCTGCCCTGGAGAAAGAAGGACGTGCCGATCGTGGCTCAGAGCACCGAGACCACCGACTGGGTCTCCCGTTTCGCGGATGAGGTCATCGAGGAGTCGGAGCGTCGGGCCCCGGGCAAACCCGTCGTCGTCGCGTCCGGACTCTCACCGTCCGGCCCCATCCACCTTGGGAACCTGCGCGAGGTCATGACCCCGCACCTCGTCGCCGACGAGATCCGCCGCCGGGGCCACCAGGTGCGCCACCTGATCTCGTGGGACGACTACGACCGGTACCGCAAGGTGCCCAAGGGCATCGCCGGGGTCGACGAGGAAAGCTTCACGGAGCACATCGGCAAGCCGCTGACGTCCGTCCCGGCGCCGAAGGGCTCCTCGTACCCGAACTGGGCCGAGCACTTCAAGGCCGCGATGATCGAGTCGCTGGCCGAGCTGGGTGTGGAGTTCGACGGGATCAGCCAGACCGAGCAGTACACCTCCGGCGTGTACCGCGAGCAGATCCTGCACGCCATCAAGCACCGCGGCGACATCGACGCGATCCTCGCCCAGTACCGCACGAAGAAGGCCCCGGCCAAGAAGCAGCAGGGGCAGAAGCCGGTCGACGAGGCCGAACTGGAGGCCGCCGAGGGCTCCGGCGCCGCCGGCGAGGACGACGGCAGCTCCACCGCCGCCGGCTACTTCCCGTACAAGCCGTACTGCGGCAACTGCGAGAAGGACCTCACCACCGTCACCTCCTACGACGACGACTCCACCGAGCTGACCTACGCCTGCACCGCGTGCGGCTTCTCCGAGACGGTCCGGCTGAACGAGTTCAACCGCGGCAAGCTGGTCTGGAAGGTCGACTGGCCGATGCGGTGGGCGTACGAGGGCGTCGTGTTCGAGCCGAGCGGTGTCGATCACTCCTCTCCCGGGTCGTCGTTCCAGGTCGGCGGGCAGATCGTCGGCATCTTCGGCGGCAAGCAGCCCATCGGGCCGATGTACGCCTTCGTGGGCATCAGCGGGATGGCGAAGATGTCGTCCTCGCGCGGCGGCGTGCCGACCCCGGCGGACGCCCTGAAGATCATGGAACCGCAGCTGCTGCGCTGGCTGTACGCCCGCCGCCGGCCCAACCAGTCCTTCAAGATCGCCTTCGACCAGGAGATCCAGCGGCTCTACGACGAGTGGGACAAGCTGGACGCCAAGGTCGCCGACGGCAGCGCCCTGCCGGCCGACGCGGCCGCGCACGCGCGCGCGGTGGGGACGGCCGCCGGTGAACTGCGGCGCACGCCGCGGCCGCTGCCGTACCGGACGCTGGCCTCCGTCGCGGACATCACCGCCGGACACGAGGACCAGGCGCTGCGCATCCTCAGCGAGCTCGACCCGGACCAGCCGCTGACCTCGCTCGACGAGGCCCGCCCGCGCTACGACCGGGCCGAGGCCTGGATCAACACGCACGTGCCCGCCGACCAGCGGACCATCGTGCGCGACGAGCCGGACGCCGAGCTGCTGAAGTCGCTCGACGAGCAGGGCCGCGCATCGCTGCGGCTGCTGCTCGACGGGCTGGCCGAGCACTGGTCGCTCGACGGTCTGACGCACCTCGTCTACGGCGTGCCGAAGGTGCAGGCCGGGTTCTCCGCCGACGCCACGCCCAAGGAGCTGCCGCCGGAGATCAAGACGGCCCAGCGGTCGTTCTTCGCGCTGCTGTACCACCTGCTGGTGGGCCGGGACACGGGTCCGCGGCTGCCCACGCTGCTGCTGGCGGTGGGGCAGGAGCGGGTTCGGCACCTGCTCGGTGCGTAGGCGGTGACGGAGAAGGGGCCCTCGTCGGCGAGGGCCCCTTCTCCTTTTCTCTTTGGGTGTCTTCTCTTTCGGCGTCCTATGCGATGTGGTCCTCTTCCAGTTCCGCCGTGTGGCGCTTCTGGAAGCGTTCCGCGAGGGACTTCAGTTCCCCGGGGCTCAGCGTCGTGCCGTAAGTGGCCTGGATGTTGTCGCCGAGGGCGCGGGGTGTGGGGTAGCTGCCGTCTATCGACTGGCGGAACACCTGGTAGTACGCCTCCTCGTCCGGCTCGGGGGCCGGCGGGGTGCCGCCGCCGTCACCCAGTTCGCGGGTGCGGTTCGGGCCCACCGGGATGGGGAAGCTGCCGGTGTCCTCCGGGGAGGGCGCCCGGTCGTACTCGGGCTGGTACCGCTCGGCCTCCTGCTGTTCGGCGATCCACTGGGCGTAGTGCTCGGCCGGGTCGTAGTCGGGGTTGTAGCCGCCCTGGTACTCGACCTCGCGGGGGGTGTTGAACCAAGGGCTCTGTTCCGGTCCGGGTTCCGGCTCGGGTTCCGGCTCCGGGTACTCGGCGTCGTGGTTGCTCTCCAGCTGAGGGCGCTGTCCGCCGGGAGGTGCCGCCCTCTGCGGGTCGGGCGCCGGCCCGACGGCACGATGTCCCGTGGCCAGGTCGGCCTGCGGCGGGGGCGGGGGTATCAGCGCCGGCTCGATGCCCGCCGCCGCCAGCCCTGCCGGGGCCGTCTCCGCCAGGGGAACCCCGTAGCGCGCCAGCCGCAGCGGCATCAGCGACTCCACCGGGGCCTTCCTGCGCCAGGCCCGTCCGAAGCGGGAGCGCAGCCGGGCCTGGTAGACGAGACGTTCCTGCTCCAGCTTGATGACCTGGTCGTAGGAGCGGAGCTCCCAGAGCTTCATGCGGCGCCAGAGGAGGAACGTCGGCACGGGGGAGAGGAGCCACCGGGTGAGGCGGACGCCCTCCATGTGCTTGTCGGCCGTGATGTCGGCGATACGGCCGATCGCGTGCCGGGCCGCCTCGACCGAGACCACGAACAGGATCGGGATCACCGCGTGCATGCCCACACCGAGCGGATCCGGCCACGCGGCAGCGCCGTTGAAGGCGATCGTCGCCGCCGTCAGCAGCCACGCCGTCTGACGCAGGAGGGGGAACGGGATCCTGATCCAGGTGAGCAGCAGATCCAGGGCCAGCAGGACACAGATCCCCGCGTCGATGCCGATCGGGAAGACGTAGGAGAAGTTCCCGAAGCCCTTCTTCAGGGCCAACTCGCGAACCGCCGCGTACGAACCGGCGAAACCGATGCCGGCGATGATCACGGCACCGGCCACGACCACGCCGATGAGGATGCGGTGCATCCGAGTCAGTTGCAGTGGCGCGGCCACCCGTACTCCCCTCCCCTTGCCTGTTGTTGCGCGCAACAGGGTGGCACACATGTGCGGAGGACGGGTGGCCGGTTCCCGTCGGGACTGTTCAGCTCTTCGACGCGGGCTTCTTGGACGGCGTGGCCGAGGCGCTCTTCGAGGGCTTGTCCGACGCCTCCTTGGAAGGCGCCTTCGAGGCCGGCTTGGAGGCCGACGCGGACGGGGCGCCGCCCGCCTTGCCGCCGCCTTCGCCGTTCGCCTCGGACACCGCGCCCACCGCCTCCTTGGCGGCCTTCTTCGCGTCCTTCAGCATGTCCGAGCCGCTCGGCGTCTTGTCGCCGGCCAGACCCGCGCCGTAGTAGTCGAGCGTGACCACGACGTTCTCGACGCGTGCCACGATCGTCTGCTGCTTGAAGGTGCCTTCCTTCTTCTTCAGGTCGTAGTGCACGGCCGTCGCCCGGTCGCCCGTGCCGGCCACCGGCTCCGTCTTGACGCTCTTGGCGCCCTCGACGGCCTGGGCGTCCTGGACCTGCTTCTCGAAGTGCTCCTGGGCCAGCTTGTCCGCCGGGCCACGCGTGACGTCCGACTCGAAGCGCAGCATCGACACGTTGAGCCAGCGGAACTGCGAGCCCTTCACGCCGTTGTTGTCGAGGCTGTTCCAGGAGCAGCTGCCGCGGGTCGAGATGTCGTCCGACTTGCCCTCCTTGCCGGACTTGCCCTTCGGGACGAGGTCCTCCAGCGTCTTCTTCGAGAGCACCTTGCACGGCTCCGGCAGCTTGCCGTACGCCGCCGCCTCCACCGTCGGCGAGGGCTTCGCCGATGCCGACGCCGCGGCCTTGGCGGCCTTGTCCGTGCTGTCGCCGGAGCCGGAGTCCGAGGAGCAGCCGGCGGCGACCAGCATCACGGGGACGGCGGCCGCGCAGACAAGGACGCGGTTGCGGCGCTTCGCTCGCTGGTCTCGCTCTACTCGCTGTGCTTGTCGCTGCATGGTTCCTTCACTCATGACGCTCGTGGTTCCCTGCGGTCGGAACGGGTCCGAGTGGTCACCGTACGCGGTGAGGCAACCGTGTGTTCCTCCTTCGCGTGCTTTGCGGGCAGAGGTGAAGGGGCCGTGAAGGGGCCTCAGTCGCCCAGCGAATCGGCCAGCTGAGAGGCGAGTTTCTGCGCCCTGTCCTGCATTTCCTTGCTGTCCGGAACGACGCCGACGGTCGTCGGCTGCTCGGCGTACTCGATGGTCACGATGACGTTGGACGTGCGGAACGCCACAGTCACCGTGCGCTGCTCGGCCGTCGAACCGGAACTGCTCAGCCCGTCGTCGAGGAAGGCCTCGTCGCCGAGATCCTCCAGCACCCGGGGCTGCAACTCGGTCGGCGTCACCGAGGGTGCAGCCGAGGGCGAGGAGGAACCGGACGGGGAGGGGGAGCCGCTGGAGGAGGCGGCCGAACCGTCCGCCGGGGCGCTGCCGGAGGCCGCCGTCCCGGTCGCCGTCGGGACCGGCAGGTGGGCCGACGCCTCCTGCTCCGCGAAGAGCTGCTCGGCCTGACTGTCGTCGCTGACGGCGTTGTCGTAGGAGACGACCCGCTCGAAGTCGATCAGCAGATGGTCGGTGGCGGCGGCGGAGTCCACCTTCCAGCGGCAGCCGACCTTGCGGTCGGTGTCGAACGTGGTCGTCGGCTCGCCCTCGTAGGCCGCCTCGCGCTGCTTCTCGTCGCTGATCTGCCGGATGCCGGGGAGGAGCTCGTCGAGCGTGCTCTCGCCGACCTCGGCGCAGGGGTCGGGCAGGGTGCGGTAGCGGCCGGGCTCGGCGGCGGGCGATGCCGTGCCCGTGCCGTCGGCGTTGGAGCCGTCCGTCGGGCCGTCGTCGGCCGAGCCGCCGGTGCAGCCGGCCAGTACCGCCGCGAGGAGCACGGCGATACCGGGTACGCACGCCTTTCGTTGCACGTGGTGGCTCCCCTCGGTACGGATATTGGCTTGCCGCCGTACGGCGGGCGATGGACACAATGTGTATCGCACGCACTGCCGTGGACGCCGGTCCGATTTCCCTTTCGTCGACCTTGGCTCCGGTATTTGCTGTTGAGGACTTCTGTTCGGTTACGGGGGATTGAGGGCGTTATGTCGTATGTAGAGATACCCGGTGCGAAGGTACCGATCCGGATGTGGGCCGACCCGGCCTCGGTCGAGGAGGGTGCGCTCCAGCAGCTCCGGAACGTCGCCACACTGCCGTGGATCAAGGGCCTGGCGGTCATGCCCGACGTGCACTACGGCAAGGGTGCGACGGTCGGCTCGGTCATCGCGATGCAGGGTGCGGTGTGCCCGGCGGCGGTGGGCGTCGACATCGGCTGCGGAATGTCGGCGGTGCGGACGTCCCTGACGGCGAACGACCTGCCCGGCGACCTGTCCCGGCTGCGGTCGAGGATCGAGCAGGTGATTCCGGTGGGCCGGGGGATGCATGACGACCCGGTGGATCCGGGGCGGTTCCACGGCATGGCGACCGGCGGCTGGGACGACTTCTGGGGGCGGTTCGACGGAGTGGCGGAAGCGGTCAAGTTCCGTCATGAGCGGGCCACCAAGCAGATGGGGACGCTCGGCGGGGGAAACCATTTTGTTGAAGTTTGCACGGATACGACCGGATCTGTCTGGCTGATGCTGCACTCCGGTTCCCGGAACATCGGCAAGGAACTGGCCGAGCATCACATCGGCGTGGCCCAGAAGCTTCCGCACAACCAGGGGCTGGTCGACCGCGACCTCGCGGTGTTCGTCGCGGACACCCCGCAGATGGCGGCGTACCGCAACGACCTGTTCTGGGCGCAGGAGTACGCCAAGCACAACCGCTCGATCATGATGGCGCTCCTGAAGGACGTGGTCCGCAAGGAGTTCAAGAAGGCCAAGCCCACCTTCGAGCCGGAGATCAGCGCGCACCACAACTACGTGTCCGAGGAGCGCTACGACGGCATGGACCTGCTCGTGACCCGCAAGGGCGCGATCCGGGCCGGTTCCGGCGAGTACGGGATCATCCCGGGCTCCATGGGCACGGGTTCGTACATCGTGAAGGGCCTCGGCAACGCCAAGTCCTACAACTCGGCTTCGCACGGCGCGGGCCGGCGCATGAGCCGCAACGCGGCCAAGCGCCGGTTCACCACGCAGGACCTGGAGCAGCAGACCCAGGGTGTGGAGTGCCGCAAGGACTCCGGGGTCGTGGATGAGATTCCGGGCGCTTACAAGCCGATCGAGCAGGTCATCGACCAGCAGCGGGATCTGGTCGAGGTCGTGGCGAAGCTCAAGCAGGTCGTCTGCGTGAAGGGCTGACCCTCCCGGTCCTACGACTCCCGGTGCACCTTCGTGTTCGACGCCTGGGCTCGGGGGCGCAGGACCAGGAGGTCGACGTTGACGTGGGCGGGGCGGGTGACCGCCCACGTGATCGTGTCCGCCACGTCGTCGGCCGTGAGGGGTTCGGCGACGCCCTGGTAGACCTTCTCCGCCTTCTCCCTGTCGCCCCCGAAGCGGGTCAGGGCGAACTCGTCCGTCTTGACCATCCCGGGGGCGATCTCGATGACGCGGACCGGCTGTCCGACGATCTCCAGGCGGAGGGTCTCGGCGAGGACGTGGGCGCCGTGCTTGGCGGCGACGTAGCCGGCGCCGCCCTCGTAGGTGCCGTGGCCGGCGGTGGAGGAGACGACCACGACCGTGCCGTCGCCGCTCGCGATCAGCTTGGGCAGCAGGGCCTGGGTGAGGTTGAGGGTGCCGAGGACGTTCGTCTCGTACATCCGGCGCCAGTCGGCCGGGTCGCCGGTCGCGACCGGGTCGGCGCCGAGCGCGCCGCCCGCGTTGTTGACCAGCACGCCGATCGTCCTGAACGCCGTGGCGAACTCGTCGACGGCGGCACGGTCGGTGACGTCGAGGGCGTACGCCGTGGCCTGGTGGCCGGCCTGGGTGATCTCCTCGGCCAGGGCCTCGATGCGGTCCTTGCGGCGCGCGGTGAGGACGACGCGGTAGCCAGCCGCGGCGAGCTGTCGGGCCGTGGCGGCGCCGATCCCGCTGCTCGCACCCGTGACGACGGCGATGCGGGAGGCTGCGGACGGGGCTGCGGTGGCCATGGGTGCTCCTCGGGTCCTCGGGCGTGCGGCGGCCCGGCGTGCGCGCCGGGCTCGCGGCCAGGATAGGTGGGCCCCGCGGTGGGAGAATGAGACCGGGTGGTCCCCTGTTCTCCCGGAGGCGATCATGGGCGAGGCACGTGAAGTCATGGACCGGCTCACGGACGCGGTCACCGCACACACCGATCTGAAGGTCGTCGGCGAGCTCTACGCCGAGGACGCGGTCGCCTTCACGCCCGACGAGGGCGAGCTGCGCGGGCGCGACAGCATCGTCGCGTACTGGCGGACGATGACGGAGGCGGTTCCCGGTGCGACGTTCGAGGTGCTGCACTCCTACGAGGCCGGTGACACGGCGATCGACGAGGGGATCTACCGCGGCCGCAACACCGGGCCGCTGGAGCTGCCCAACGGGGAGACGCTGCCGCCGACGCAGAAGGAGGTCCGGATCCGCGGGGTGGACATCGCCACGGTGAAGGACGGGCGGATCGTCGACTACCGGCTGTACTTCGACGAGATGGACTTCCTGGGGCAGTTGGGGCTGCTGCCGCCCGACGAGCCGTTCTGAGCCGCGCGGGGCGCCGGGTCAGTTTCCCCGCGGGGCGTACATGATGACCGCCATGCCTGCCAGGCAGACCAGCGCGCCCGTGATGTCCCAGCGGTCCGGGCGGTAGCCGTCGGCGACCACGCCCCACAGGATCGAACCGGCGACGAAGATCCCGCCGTACGCGGCGAGGACGCGGCCGAAGTGGGCGTCGGGCTGGAGCGTCGCGACGAAGCCGTAGGCGCCGAGGGCGAGGACGCCGCCGGCCGCCCAGAGCCAGCCCTTGTGCTCGCGCACGCCCTGCCAGACCAGCCACGCGCCGCCGATCTCCAGCAGGGCGGCGAGGACGAAGAGGGCGGCGGAGCGGAGTACGAACATGGCGGTCAGCTTCGCACGCCCGGTATGCCCTGGTCGTGCCGCCGGTGTCAGTCGCCCGGGTTCTCGGCGTCGTAGCGCTCGCGGGCGTCCTTGACCTCGTCGAAGTGGTTCTCCGCCCAGTCCTTCACGGCCGTGAGCAGCAGGGCCAGATTGTGGCCCAGGGGCGTGAGTTCGTAGTCGACGCGGACCGGGACGGACGGGGTGACGGTGCGGGTGAGGAGGCCGTCGCGCTCCAGTGAGCGCAGGGTCTGGGTGAGCATCTTGGGGCTGACGCCGGCGATCTTGCGGCCGAGGTCGCTGTAGCGCAGGGGGCCCGGGGCGAGCGCGGACACCACGAGGCTGACCCACTTGTCGCTGATGCGGTCCAGCAGCTGGTTGGTGGGGCAGGCCTTCAGGAACGCGTCGTACTCGAAGCGGGCCTGTTCGCGCCGCTGGGCCGCCGTCATGGTGGCCATGGCTCACCTCCGGGGTACGTACGCACTCGTGGGTAACTACTTACCGCTGGATAGTAACTCTTCCTAGGGTTGTGCGCACTGGGCCGGGAGGACGTCCCGGACGGCGACGATCCAGGGAGCTGTGCTGTGCGTGCTGTAGTGGTGAACTCGTTCGGTGGGCCGGAGGCCGTGGAGGTCGTGGAGACCGAGGTGCCCCGGCCGGGGGCGGGTCAGGTGCGGATCAAGGTCGCGGCGGCCTCGGTGAATCCGGTGGACGCCGGGGTGCGGGCCGGTGTCTTCGGGGGTGCGGGGGAGCGGATCGGGCTCGGCTGGGACGTCGCGGGGACGGTGGACGCGGTGGGTGCGGTGGGTGCGGTGGACGCGGCCGGTGCGTGGAGCGTCGGGGACGAGGTGGTGGCGCTGCATTACGGCGCGGTCAAGCCGCTGGGAACGCATGCCGAGTACGTCGTCGTGGACGCGGACGCGGTGGCCCCGGCGCCCACTTCGGTGGACGCCGTTCACGCGGCGACGCTGCCCCTGAACGCGCTGACCGCCGCGCAGGCCCTGGACCGGCTGGAGCTGACGCCGGGCCGGTCGTCGCTGCTGGTGACGGGCGCGGCCGGGGCGGTCGGCGGCTACGCGGTCCGACTGGCCGCGCACCGGGGGATAGCGGTGACCGGGCTGGCGCGGGAGGGGGACGAGGCGTTCGTACGGTCCCTGGGCGCCCGGCACGTCACGAGCGGCGAGGTCGCGGACCGGGACTTCGACGCGGTGCTGGACGCCGCCGTCCTCGGCGAGCCGGCCCTGGCGTGGGTGCGGGACGGGGGCCGGTACGTCGGCGTCATCCCGCACGCCGAGCCCGCCTCGGTGCGCGGTGTGGCGACCGGTGCGGTCGAGGTGAGCGCCGACGGGACCCGGCTGGCGGAGCTGGTGCGGCTGCTGGACGAGGGGGTGCTGGCGGCGCGGGTGGCGGAGACGTACGCCCTGGAGGATGCGGCGAAGGCGCACGCCCGGCTGGCCGAGGGCGGAGTGCGGGGGCGGCTGGTGCTCGTGCCCTGACGATGCGCATCCACCGACCTGCGCCCCGGCCCGCCCGGGCCTCGACGCCCGGCCGGGCCTCTTGGGGACCCGCCCGGGCGAGGGGGAGCGGGCGGCCCGGAGTCGTAGCCCACCTGGCCTGCCGGGTCCATGGGGCCGACGGGGTCGACGGGGCCTGCCAGGCCGACGGGGTCGACGGGGCATGCCGGGGCATGCCGGGCCCAGGGGGCCGACGGAGCCTGCCGGGCAGTGGAGGCCGACTGAGCTGGCCGGGCCCATAGGCCGACCTGGCCGACGGGCATGGCGGGGCCCATGGGGCTGACGGGGTTGCGGGGCTTATGGGGCCGACGGGGGCGACGGGGCATGCCGGGCCCAGGGGGCCGACGGAGCTGGCCGGGCCCAGAGGGCCGACAGGGCCTGCCGGGCGCACGGCCCCGACGGAGCCTGCCGGCCCATGGGGCGCACGGCCCCGACGGAGCCTGCCGAGCCGACGGGACACCCGGGGCCGGCAGAGCCCGAAGGGCCGATGGAGCCCGCCGGGCCCGCCGAAGCCGGTCGTGGTGGAGCCGGTCCGGTGTCCCTTCCCGGAATAGCTCCACGGCGTCCGCCGTTCTCCAGGTATAGTTGAAGCGTAAACAATCTGGAGGGTGAGCGACCATGCAGTTCGGTATTTTCAGCGTCGGTGACGTCACGCCCGACCCCACGACCGGCCGGACGCCGACCGAGCGGGAGCGGATCAAGGCCATGGTCGCCATCGCGCTGAAGGCCGAGGAGGTCGGTCTGGACGTGTTCGCGACCGGCGAGCACCACAACCCGCCCTTCGTGCCCTCCTCCCCGACCACGATGCTCGGCTACGTCGCGGCGCGCACCGAGCGGCTGATCCTCTCCACGGCCACGACCCTGATCACCACCAACGACCCGGTGAAGATCGCCGAGGACTTCGCGATGCTCCAGCACCTGGCCGACGGCCGGGTGGACCTCATGATGGGACGCGGCAACACCGGCCCGGTCTACCCCTGGTTCGGCAAGGACATCCGGCAGGGCATCAACCTCGCGATCGAGAACTACGCCCTGCTGCACCGCCTGTGGCGCGAGGACGTCGTCGACTGGGAAGGGAAGTTCCGCACCCCGCTCCAGGGCTTCACCTCCACCCCCCGCCCGCTGGACGGCGTCGCGCCCTTCGTGTGGCACGGCTCGATCCGCTCCCCGGAGATCGCCGAGCAGGCCGCGTACTACGGCGACGGCTTCTTCCACAACAACATCTTCTGGCCCGCCGACCACACCAAGCGCATGGTCGAGCTGTACCGGACGCGGTACGCCCACCACGGGCACGGCACCCCCGAGCAGGCGATCGTCGG
>NZ_WWIC01000342.1:0-33175 GCF_009872555.1 Streptomyces sp. SID5643 | reverse complement strand
GCCCGCGCCGGCCCCGGCCGCCGAGGAGCCGAAGGCGGCGGGCTCGGGACGCCAGCCGGTGCTGGTGGGTTACGGGGTGGCGACCTCGTCCACCCGCCGCCGCCCCCGCAAGGGCCCGGAGGTGCCGGTCCAGCAGGCCTCGACGGCGATCCAGACGGAGCTGAACGGCCACGCGCCGGCGGCCCCGGCCACGCCCCCCGCTGCCGCCCCGGCGGCACCGGCCGGCACGGAACGCCCGCTGGCCAAGCCTCCCGTCCGCAAGCTGGCCAAGGACCTGGGCGTCGACCTGACGACGGTGGTCCCGACCGGCCCGGACGGCATCATCACCCGCGAGGACGTGCACGCGGCGGTCGCCGCCGCCGTACCGGTGGCCACCGAGCCGCAGGCCGCGCCCGCCCCGGCCGCGGTCCAGGCTCCGGCGTCCTACGACACCACGCGCGAGACGCGCATCCCGGTCAAGGGTGTCCGCAAGGCGACGGCGGCGGCGATGGTCGGCTCGGCGTTCACGGCGCCGCACGTCACGGAGTTCGTGACGGTCGACGTGACGCGCACGATGAAGCTGGTCGAGGAGCTGAAGGCGGACAAGGAGTTCGCGGGCCTGCGCGTGAACCCCCTGCTGCTGATCGCGAAGGCGCTGCTCGTCGCGATCCGCCGCAACCCGGACGTCAACGCGTCCTGGGACGAGGCCGCCCAGGAGATCGTGGTCAAGCACTACGTGAACCTGGGCATAGCGGCCGCGACCCCGCGTGGCCTGATCGTGCCGAACATCAAGGACGCCCACGCCAAGACCCTGCCGCAGCTGGCCGAGTCGCTGGGCGAGCTGGTGGCCACGGCCCGGGACGGCAAGACGTCCCCGGCGGCCATGCAGGGCGGCACGGTGACGATCACCAACGTCGGCGTCTTCGGCGTCGACACGGGCACGCCGATCCTCAACCCGGGCGAGTCCGCGATCCTCGCGGTCGGCGCGATCAAGCCGCAGCCCTGGGTCCACAAGGGCAAGGTGAAGCCCCGTCAGGTCACCACCCTGGCCCTCTCCTTCGACCACCGCCTCGTCGACGGCGAGCTGGGTTCGAAGGTCCTGGCCGACGTGGCGGCGATCCTGGAGCAGCCGAAGCGCCTGATCACCTGGGCGTGAGCCGAGCGCGGCGGCCCCCTGCCCACCCGGGCGGGGGGCCGCCGGCGTTTTTCCGGAGGTTAACCGGACGTGCGCCGCAGAGCACAAGAAACGCGTCGGACCCGCCCAAGTACCCCACAGTAAGCGGTTTAGCCGGACATACGATCAACTTTCATGCGCGACCCGATGGTTCTCAGGGCCCAGAAGTTCGTCAACTCCGTGTACGGCGGCCGTACCGGCACGACGGTGCAGGAGACCGGTGAGGCCGACTGGCCGACCCTGTACGCCCTGACCCGTGCCCTCCAGTACGAGCTGGGCATCACGGCGTTCTCCGACAGCTTCGGCCCCACCACGCTCAGCACCCTGACCGCCAAGTACCCCTCGCTGGACGCGGACACCGTCCCCTCGCCGGACTTCTGCCGCATCATCCAGGCCGGCCTGTACTGCAAGGGCTACGACGGCGGCGACCTCGACGGCACCTACGGAACACGGGTGCAGGCGGCCGTCACCCGGCTCAAGACCGACATGGGCCTCGAACAGTCCTTCCCCGGCAGCGACGTGACGCCCAAGGTCTTCAAGGCCCTGCTGACGATGGACTCCTACGTCCCCGGCGCCTCCGGCAGCCAGCAGGTCAGGGCCGTCCAGCAGTGGCTCAACGGCCGCTACCTGAAACGGCAGGACTTCTACGCCATCGCCTGCGACGGGCTCGTGTCCAAGAGCACGCTCAAGGCGCTGCTCCTCGCCGTGCAGTACGAGCTGGGCATGGCGGACGGCACGGCCAACGGCAACTTCGGGCCCGGTACCCAGTCCGGGCTGAAATCGCACCCTGTGAAGCAGGGCGACAAGGGCGTGTTCGTCCAGCTGTTCTCTGCCGGGATGGTCGTCAACCGGCGCCCCGCGGCCCTCACCGACACCTTCGACTCCTCCCTCGCCGCCGCCGTCCGGGCCTTCCAGACCTTCGCCGCGCTCCCGGCCACGGGCGAGGGCGACTTCGCCACCTTCGCCTCCCTGCTGGCGTCCTTCGGCGACCAGTCGCGCCCGGCCAGGGCCTGCGACACCATCACGAAGATCACCCCGGCCCGGGCCGCTTCGCTCAAGGCGGCCGGGATCACCTGCGTCGGCCGCTACCTCACCAACCCGAGTGCCACCTCCCTGCCGGAGAAGGCCATCCAGCCGGGTGAGCTCGCCACCATCGCCCAGCAGGGCCTGCGCTGCTTCCCGATCTACCAGACCGTCAACAACGACGCCTCGGACTTCGACTACGTGGCCGGTCGGACCGCCGGCTACGCGGCGGTCAACGCCGCCCGCGACCACGGCTTCCGGCGCGGGACCAGGATCTTCTTCGCCGTCGACTTCGACGCGATCGACGCCGAGATCACCGCGAGCGTGCTGCCGCACTTCAAGGGCGTCAAGGAGGCGATGGCGGACTCCGGCCATCCCTACGAGATCGGCGTCTACGGTTCCCGCGCCGTGTGTGCGCGGGTCGGCGCGGCCGGATACTCGACCGCGAGTTTCGTCGCCGACATGTCCTCGGGCTTCGAGGGCAACGCCGGGCATCCGCTGCCCGCGGACTGGGCCTACGACCAGTTCGTCATCCGCACCCTCGGCTCCGGTGACGGGCAGTTGGAGATCGACGCCGACATCGCCTCGGGGCGGGACACCGGGCAGGGCTCGTTCGATCCGCCGCGGCCCGCCGTGCCGGACGTCGCCTTCGACGCGCGCCAGGTGCCGGCGCTGCGGGCCGACCTCTCGCGCTACATGCGGTCGATCGGACGCCCGGACGCGGGCGGCATCGGCAGCGACGCGCGGCTCTGCACCAACGCGCAGGCGGTCGCGACGATCCAGGAGCAGGACGGGCTGATCACCGAGCTGTCGACGACGTACACGATGCGCAAGGCGCTGATCCAGACGGTCCTGTACTGGGCCCTGCGTGACTACGGCCTGGCCGACCAGGCCACCGACCAGCAGGTCGCCGACCACCACCTCACGGGCTCCGGCTCCGTGCGGGACTCGCACACCGGCATCGGTGAGATCAGCGCCGGGGACGCCATCCAGGCCTGGAACCACTGCATCGGCTGGGGCTTCGCCACGGGTGAGCACCGCGACCCGGCCAAGGACGCCGACCTGTGGGCGGTGTGGCAGCGGCTGAACAAGGACAACGCGTTCAGCGTGCGCACCGCGGCCCTGATCCACTTGTGGGGCACCCGGGGCAGGCCCGGCGGCCAACTGCCGCCGGGCGACCGCGTCACCACCCCGCGGTCCATGCGTCTCGACCTCGCCGAGTTCGAGATCACCGAACTCCTGCGCCGCTACCGGGCCTGGGACCCCGACGTGGAGTCCCAGACGCACCAGAGCCTGGCCGTCTACCAGATCTTCGAGAAGTACAACAGCATCCTCCGCAACGCCTGACCGCGTGTGCGCAGAGAACTTCAGGAAGAGACTCCGTTGAAGCTCAACCTCCCCCGCCTGTCCCGCAGATCGCCGGCGCCCGGTGCCGGGCACCGCCGCGTCCTGTCCCGCCGTGCCCTGCTCGGCCGGGTCGCCGCCGTCGGCGGTGCCGTGGGCGTGGCCGCCCTGCCCCTGTCCCATTTCCTGTCCCAGGCGTACGCCGACGCGAACAACCCCATTCCGGCCCGCGTACGGGACGCCCTGCGCAGCGCACAGGACCGGACCCGGCGCGTGCTGGCGGGCTCGCGCTCTCATAACGGCTGGGAGATGGAGAACGTCGCCGACGACGGCGGCACCGTCTACACCCGTCCCGTCCCCGGCACCCCGCTCAAGGGGGTCGCCGTGCGGATGGGCGACGTGGAGACGGTCCTCGTCCACCTGGTGCGCAGGTTCCACTACGAGGTCGACCCGCTGCGCCGGGGCGACGTCGTGGGCTGGCACGACCCCGCCGCTCTCGCCGGGCGCGGGCCCGAGTCCAACCTGGCGTCCGGCACGGCCGTGCGGATCCGGCCCGGTTTCTACCCGCGCGGCGTCCGGGGCGGCTTCTTCCCGCAGCAGGAGGTCGTGATCCGCGACATCCTCGCCGAGCTCGACGGCGTGGTCCGCTGGGGCGGCGACGACCGTACCCCCGACGAGTCGCTGTTCAGCATCGACGTACGGCCCGGTGACCAGAGGCTGGTCCGGGTCGCGGCGCGGATCCGCGGCTGGCGGCTGGAGCCGGGCGCCGGTGCGGGCTCCGCGGTGAACGTGCTGTCGGGCGGCCGGCGCAAGGCGGCCCGGGCGCTGGAGCGCCGACAGCGCAGCCTGGTCTGACGGCCGTACGGAGCCGCATGACGGAGGGGGCTTCACCGCGGTGTGCGGTGGAGCCCCCTCGGTCGTCCTGCGCGAGTGCTACCGGGTGAAGCCGTAGTTGAGCAGCTTCGTGGCGTCCGCCTTGCGGGCGTCCGGGCCGGTCGAGGCGAGGACCGTGCCGATGACCGTCTTGCCGTTGCGGGTGGCGGCGAAGACCAGGCAGTACTTCGCCTCCGGGCCGGAGCCGGTCTTCACGCCGATCGCGCCGCTGTAGCTGCTGAGCAGCGGGTTGGTGTTCTCCCACGGCTTCATCGTCCGCGTGCCGCCGGTCTTGGTGGTCGTCTTCGCCGTGTACTTCTTCGTCTTGACGATCGTGCGGAACGTGGAGTTCTTCATCGCCGCGCTGGCGAGCTTGGTCAGGTCGCGCGGCGTGGAGTAGTTGGCGCCGTGGCCGATGCCGTCGAACGAGTCGAAGTTGGTGTTCTTCAGACCCAGGTTCTTGGCGGTGGTGTTCATCTTGCCGATGAACGACTTCACGCGTGCCGCACGCGTCGAGCCCGAGCCGAACTTGTCGGCGAGCGCGTAGGCGGCGTCACACCCGGACGGCAGCATCAGCCCGTACAGCAGCTGGCGGACGGTGACCTTGTCGCCGACGATCAGCTTCGCGTTGGACGCGTAGTTGTTGTCGACGATGTACTCGCTGTAGGCCTTCTGGATCGTGACCTTGCTGTCCATGTTGAGGTTCGACTGCTTCAGCACCACCAGCGCCGTCATGATCTTGGTGGTCGAACCGGTCGAGCGGCGGGTGTCGGCCGCCTTGGTGTAGAGCGACTTGCCGGTCGCGTTGTTCATCACGTAGCCGCCCTTGGCGGCGATGGAGGGCGCCGAGGCGGCCTGCGCCGGCGCGACGGTGAGGGCACCGGTCGCGAGCATGGCGCCGGTGGTCACGGCGACGGCCGCTGCTCTGCGGAAGCGGGTGCCCTGAATGCCGGTTATCAAGTGAAGTACCCCGATTACGTCGAGTGCCCCAACGATGCGGCCGAGTTGAGGACGAGGGGAAAGGGGCCGCACGTGTCTGACTCGTAACTAGCACACGTCGTTGTGCTGTTGCGGGGCGGGGCCCATGCTTTGCCACAGATGTGTGACATACAAGTCCGCATACTGGACGTATCCCTTCATGCGTCCCTGTTGTATCTATGCTGTCGGCATGACCTTGGCCGTGAAGCAACCGCCCGCCGCCGACCGCGTCTACGCCCATGTCAAGCAGGGCGTCCTGGAGCGCCGCTACGAAGGCGGCACCCTCCTCACCGAGGGCGAGCTCGCCGACGCCGTGGGAGTCTCCCGCACACCGGTCCGCGAGGCGCTGCTCCGGCTGGAGGCCGAGGGGCTGATCCGGCTCTACCCGAAGAAGGGCGCCCTCGTCCTGCCCGTCTCCGCGCAGGAGATCGCCGACGTCGTCGAGACGCGGCTGCTCGTCGAGGAGCACGCGGCGCGCAAGGCCGTGCCCGCGCCGGCCGGGCTCATCGAGCGCCTGGAGGAGCTGCTGGCCCGGCAGAAGAAGCAGGCCGCCGCCGGGGACCTCGCCGGGGCCGCCGTCACCGACCGCTGCTTCCACGCCGAGATCGTCCGCAGCGGCGGCAACGAGATCCTCTCCCGCCTCTACGACCAGCTGCGTGACCGCCAGCTGCGCATGGGCGTCGCCGTCATGCACTCCCACCCCGACCGCATCGCCAAGACCCTCTCCGAGCACGAGGAGATCCTCGACGCCCTGCGCTCCGGTGACGCCGAGGCCGCCGTCGGCCTCGTCCACCGGCACATCGGCTGGTTCTCGCACCTGGCCCGGGGGGAGGTCCGATGAGCGCCGTCGCGATACCCGGCGACCCTCCCCAAGAGGGGGCACCCCCAGGCGGCCGCCGGGCCCTGGCCGTCTGGGGCACGGGCGTCTCGGTCTACTTCGTCGCCGTCATCTTCCGCACGTCCCTGGGCGTGGCCGGCCTCGACGCCGCCGACCGCTTCCACGTGAACGCCTCGGCCCTCTCCACCTTCTCCATCCTCCAGTTGCTGGTCTACGCGGGCATGCAGATCCCCGTCGGCCTGCTGGTCGACCGGCTCGGCACCAAGAAGGTGCTGGCCCTCGGCGCGGTGCTGTTCACGGCCGGACAGCTGAGCTTCGCCTTCTCCCCCACGTACGGCATGGCGCTCGCCTCCCGCGCGCTGCTCGGCTGCGGAGACGCGCTGACGTTCATCAGCGTGCTGCGCCTCGGCAGCCGCTGGTTCCCGGCCCGCCGCGGGCCGCTGGTCGCCCAGTTCGCGGGACTGGTCGGCATGGCCGGCAACCTCGTCTCCACGCTCGTGCTGGCCCGGCTGCTGCACGGCATCGGCTGGACGGCGGCGTTCGCGGGCAGCGCGGCGGCCGGAGCGGTGGTGCTCGTCCTGGTGCTGCTGTTCCTCAAGGACCACCCGGAGGGCCACGAGCCGGAGCCGCTCCCGCACCAGGGCGCTGCCTACGTGCGGCGGCAGATCGCCGCCTCCTGGCGCGAGCCCGGAACGCGGCTCGGCCTGTGGGTGCACTTCACCACCCAGTTCCCGGCGATGGTGTTCCTGCTGCTGTGGGGCCTGCCCTTCCTCGTCGAGGCACAGGGGCTGTCCCGGGCGGTGGCCGGTGAACTGCTCACCCTCGTCGTCCTGTCGAACATGGTGGTCGGCCTGGTCTACGGCCAGATCGTCGCCCGGCACCACGGGGCGCGGCTGCCGCTCGCGCTCGGCACGGTCGGCACGACGGCGGCGCTCTGGGCGGCGACGCTCGCCTACCCCGGGCCCCACGCCCCGATGTGGCTGCTGATCGTGCTGTGCACGGTGCTCGGGGCGTGCGGACCCGCGTCGATGATCGGCTTCGACTTCGCCCGCCCGGCCAACCCGCCCGAACGCCAGGGCACCGCCTCCGGCATCACCAACATGGGCGGCTTCGTGGCCTCCATGACCACGCTGTTCGCGATCGGTGTGCTCCTCGACGCCACCGGCGACGACTACTCCCTGGCCTTCTCCGTGGTGTTCGTCCTCCAGGCGGTCGGGGTCTCCCAGATCCTGCGGCTGCGCCGGCGTGCGGCCCGGCGGGAGCGGGAGCGGCTGGTGGCCAGCCGGGTGGAGACGGTGCACGTGCCCGTGTGACGTCCGTCAGGCGGTCGGTACGAGGGTGAGGTACGCGAGGCCCAGGACGCCGCGATAGGTGAGCCACCGGGCGCGGTGCCGGTCGACGCGCTGGCGTGTCTCTTCCGCCAAGGGGTGACGGGGGTGCTCGGCGAGCCACACCTCGGTGTCCGCGAGGTACCCCGACTCGAACGCCTCCCACTCGTCGAGGCTCGCGGTCTCCGTCCACTCCGGCCGGAACCCCGCGTCGATCGCCGTGCTGATCAGCGTCGCGAGGTCGGGGTGGTCCGACACGGCGGCGTCGGGCCACATGCGGGACAGCTCGTCCGAGCTGGGGGTGCGCTGCCAGAAGCCCTCGCCGAGCAGGACGCGGCCGTGGTCGGTGACCAGGCGGCGCAGTTCCTCGAGCACGTCGGGGAGCCGGTCGCCGAGGGCCTGGCTCGACCCCACGCACAGGACGAGGTCGGCCGGGCCGCGGGTGGTTCCGGTGGCGGACTCCTCCACGAAGCGGACGCGGGAGGCCAGTCCGCGGTCCGCGGCGGTCTTCCTTCCCCGCGCCAGGTCGTCGGTGTCCAGGTCGATGCCGGTGCCGGTCGTCTCCGGCATGGCGGCCAGGATGCGGAGCATCAGTTCGCCCGCGCCGCAGCCGATGTCCAGGACGGTGGTGGGGCGGTGGCGGGTGAGGCGCTGTACGAGGTCGACCGCCCTCGCTTCGGACAGGGGGCCGTGGAAGGTGAGGCGGGTGCGGTGGGGTGGGGTCATGCCGGGGGAGGCTACGGGGGTTGTGGGGTAGCGGCACGGGGATTTCCGGTGCTCGGCGCAGGTGCTGAGGCCGGGTGGGTCCCCGCAGCCCGGCGTAGCGGGGCGCCTCCCCCAAGCTCTCGGCTTCGCTCGAACACGGGGACCCATGCCCACCCGCGCCGCCCCAGTGGCACGCATGCCCGCAGCTTGGCGGCTGCGCGTGCCCGCGGCTGGGGGCATCCCTACCGCGTCACCGTGAAGTTGTTCAGGATCGCCGTCGTCAGTTCCGGGTCGCCCTCCGTCTTCAGGCGGTCGGAGACCGACTCCGGGGTCACACGGCCGCAGGCCAGGCGGACGTACGTCTCCCAGTCGAGCGTGAGGGTCGCGGCGGGGCCGAGGGCCGGGGCCGTCTCCAGGGTGCCGCGGCCCTGGATGTCGACGCGGATCGTGCGCAGGAACTCGACGGGCCCGTGCACGTCGAAGACGATCGCCGAGCTGCGCGGCGCCTGCGCGCCCTCGGCCACCACGCGCGGGAGTTCACCGAGCAGCACGTCCCGGGCGACCAGCGCGCCGGGGGAGTCGAGGTTGCCGGGCCGGCCGAGGGCCGTGCGCAGGTCCTGCTCGTGCACCCACACGTCGAACGCGTGCCGCCGCATCGACTCCTCCAGCGTGAGCTCGCTGCCGAGCGGCCCGCGCACCTTCGTGCCGGGGTCACGCGACTCGTTGCGCAGCTGCCGGTTGCGGCGGATGATCACATACTCCAGCTCGGAGGTCATCTCCGGCGCCGTGTGGTGGCGGCGGACGTCGACCTGCATCTCCATGTAGCGCTGGTGCTCGTTGGTGACGTGGAAGAGGTCGCGCGGCAGGCTGTGGATGGGGCGCGGGTCGCCGAGCATCTCGCAGTCCAGCCCGATGACATGGGAGACCACGTCCCGCACCGACCACCCGGGGCACGGCGTCCGCCGGTTCCATTCGGCCTCCGCGAGCGGCTGGAGCAGCTCGGATATCGCTTCGATGGAGTGGGTCCAGGCGTCGGCGTAGGGCTGGAGGGTGGGATGCAGACTCACGGAACGGGACCCCTCGGCGGTTCGGTCACGGGCAGGTGGTGGCGGCGTTGCCAGTGGGAGGTGGCGGCTGTCGGCGGGCGTCTTGCGAGCTAAGTTACGCTGCTGTGAGGCACCCCGGCAGTGCTTTCGTGTGACGATCGTAGGCCCGTGTGGACGGCTCGAATGCCAGGACGGTGGTAGTGTGCGCGCCTCTGTGATCCAGATCGCCGTGAACGAGGACGAACCGGTCGAAGCGCGCCGCCGACGCGTTGCGGCGAGGGTCCGGGAGCAGGCCGGGGCCGACCTCGTCGTCCTGCCGGAGCTGTGGACCACGGGTGCCTTCGCCTACGAGGAGTTCGGGCGCGAGGCCGAGCCACTCGAAGGGCCGACGTACGAGGCGATGGCGAAGGCCGCGAGCGACGCGGGCGTCTGGCTGCACGCGGGTTCCATCCCGGAGCGGGATCCTGACGGGCCGCTGTACAACACCTCCCTGGTCTTCTCCCCCTCCGGTGATCTGGCCGCCGCCTACCGCAAGATCCACCGCTTCGGCTTCGACAAGGGCGAGGCCGTGCTGATGGGGGCGGGCGCCGAGCTGGTGACGGTGCGTCTGCCCGCGACGACCCTGGGCCTGTCCACCTGCTACGACCTCCGCTTCCCCGAGCTCTACCGCGGTCTGGTGGACGCCGGTGCCGAGACGCTGGTGGTGGCGGCGGGCTGGCCGGAGCGCCGCCGGTCCCACTGGACGCTGCTGGCCCAGGCACGTGCGGTCGAGAACCAGTCGTTCGTCCTCGCCTGCGCGACGGCCGGGACGCACGCCGGAGTTCCCCAGGCCGGTCACTCGATCGTGGTCGACCCGTGGGGAGAGGTGCTGGCGCAGGCCGGTGCCGGCGAGGAGGTCCTCACGGTGGAGTTCGACCCGGGGAAGGTCGCGGCGACCCGGGAGCAGTTCCCGGCCCTGAAGGACCGGATGCTGGGCCTGCCGCCCCCCAGCCGGCCCTGAGCACGGGCGGCGGCCGGGCCGGCTCAGTCCTCCCGCTCCTTCTCCGCCAGGTGGATCACGCACACGGCCACCGCGATCAGCAGCGCCGGATCCGCGTCCTCGCGGACGACGTCCACGCCGTAGGTGTCCCGCAGGGTCAGCCAGCGCCGGGAGATCACCGCCAGCAGCTCACCGTCGTACTCGACGGCGAACTCCCGGTCGAGGATCTTGCCGCTGACGTCCAGCTCGTTGCCGTCGGCGAGGGACACCCGGTAGTGGTTGCGCAGCAGGGACAGCCGTTTCCTGCGGATGGTCGCCAGCGGCTCCCCGCCCCGCTGGAGCACCATGGTGTCGCGCAGGGCGAGCATCTTCTGGTGGATGTCGACGAGGACGCGCCCCTGGGTGTCCTTCAGCTCCCAGGTGTCCCGCAGCCGCAGGGCCTTGCCGTCGACGAGGAAGACCTTGTTGCCGTGGTCGTCCTCGATCCAGTAGTCGTCACCGAAGCCGAGGAGCCGGTCGTACACGAGGAATCTCATGACACCAGGGCTTCCCCGCCGCCGCTGCCGAAACGCCGCCTGTAGGCCGACGGGCTGAGCCCGGTCGCCTGCCGCAACCGTGCCCGCAGGTTGGCGGCGCTGCCGAGCCCGCTGCCGGCCGCCACCACGTCCAGCCGTTCCTCGCCGCGCTCGATGAGCCGACAGGCCAGCGTCACGCGCTCCGAGGTCAGCCACGCCAGCGGTGTCGTCCCCAGCTGGGCGCGGAAGCGGCGGTGCAGCGTGGCGGGGCTGACCCGCGCGCGTGCGGCAAGCTCCGCCACCGACAGGGGCTCACCCAGCCGCTCCTGCGCCCACGCCAGCAGCGGCGCCAGCGACTCGTCCCGCACCTCGGGCACCGGCCGCTCGACGAACTGGCGCTGCCCGCCGTCCCGGTGCGCGGAGAAGACGAGCCGGCGGGAGACGTGGTTGGCGATCTCCGCGCCGTGGTCACGCCGCCAGATGTACAGCCCGAGGTCGAGTGCGGCCGCGCTGCCGGCGGCGGTGAGCAGGCCGCCCTCGTCGACGAAGAGCACGTCCGGCTCCAGCAGCACCTTCGGGTGCAGTCGGCGGAAGGAGTCCGCCCAGCGCCAGTGGGTCGCCGCCCGCCGCCCGTCCAGCAGCCCGGCCTCGGCGAGGGCGAAGGTGCCGGTGCAGAAGCTCACGATGCGGGCGCCACGTGCGTGGGCGCGCCGGATGGCGTCGAGGACGTCGGGGCCGCGCGGTACGACGTTGTCGGGCCGGCCCGGCACCACCAGCGTCTCCGCCTCCGCCACGGCGTCCAGGCCCCGGACGCCCGTGAGCGTGAAGAAGCCGTGGTTCATCCGGACCTCCGGGGCAGGCGCGCACAGCGTCACCTCGTACAGCGGCCCCGGCAGCCCCAGTTCGGGCCGCGGCAGCCCGAACAGCTCGGTGGCCACCCCGACCTCGAAGGGGTTGGTGCCCTCGTCGACGATCACGGCGACCCGGTGCGGGCGCTGCGAGGATCCTTGCGACATGTGCGATTCCTAGCACTCGCACGACGTCCGCGGCACCCCGCAGGATTTCCTCATGACTCAGGAACCCGTCTCCCTCGCCCAGGCCCTGGCCTCCTTCACCGACCGCTGGAGTCCTCGTGTGGTCACCGCCGTGAACGACTACGACGTGCGCGTCGCCAAGGTGGAGGGCGAACACGTCTGGCACGCCCACGACCACACCGACGAGTTCTTCCTCGTCCTCGACGGCGAACTCCGCCTCGCGCTGCGCGAGCCGGCCGGTGAGCGCACGGTGGTCCTGCCCCGGGGCAGCGTCTTCACGGTGCCGCGCGGCACCGAACACAAGCCGTCCGCCGCCGTGCCCACGGCGATCCTCATGTTCGAACCCACGGGCACCCTCACGGTCGGCGACCGCCACGACGAGGTCCCGGACCATGTGGACGCCACGACGGGACACGCCCTGGGCTGACCGGGGGCGGCGTGCCCCCGCGCCCCGGGGCGCGGACCTGCTGTCCTACACCCCGTAGCCGTCGCTGTAGCCGTCGCGACGGTGGTGCACCGCCGGGTCGTCCACGACCGGGGTCGTGGGGGGCACCACCACGCGACGGCGCCTGGCGATGCTGCTGAACGTGGTGACGCCGATCAGTCCGACGATCATCAGAATGATGCCGACCAGGTCGAGGTTGACCCCCTGCATGTCCCAGTCGGTCGCGAACGTGAGGATGGCTCCCACGGCGATGAGGATGATGCATCCGCCGAGGCCCATGTGTGTCGCCTCCCTGTACGGTCCGGTCGTTCCGGTCCCGAACACCGGGTACCCCCGGGGCGAACACCCATGCGGTGACGGCTCGTTCTACCTCTCCAGGAACGCCGTCAGGGCGCCCGCGAGGAGGAACGGGTCGTCGGCGCCGCACAGTTCGCGCGCGCTGTGCATCGACAGGATGGCCACGCCGATGTCGACCGTCCTGATGCCGTGCCGCGCGGCGGTGATCGGACCGATGGTGGTGCCGCAGGGCATGGAGTTGTTGGAGACGAACGCCTGGAAGGGCACGTCGGCCGCCTCGCAGGCCGCCGTGAACTCCGCGCGCCCCGAACCGTCCGTGGCGTAGCGGTTGTTGACGTTGACCTTGAGGATCGGGCCGCCGTTGACGCGCGGGTGGTGCGTCGGGTCGTGGCGCTCCGCGTAGTTGGGGTGCACGGCGTGGCCGGTGTCGGAGGACAGGCAGACCGTGCCGGCGAAGGCGCGGGCCCGGTCCTCGTAGGAGCCGCCGCGGGCGAAGACCGAGCGTTCCAGCACGTTGCCCAGGAGCGGTCCGTCCGCGCCGGTGTCCGACTGGGAGCCGTTCTCCTCGTGGTCGAAGGCGGCCAGGACGGGGATGGACACCGGCTGCGACGAGGACGAGGCGACGGCCGCCAGGGCCGCGGTGCCGGCGTGTACCGACAGCAGGTTGTCCATGCGCGGGCCGGCCAGCAGTTCGTGGTCGCGGCCCAGGTAGGCGGGCGGTTCCACGGAGTGCGTCATCAGGTCCCAGCCGGTGACCTCGCCCGCGGGGATGCCGGCCGTCTCCTCCAGGAAGGCGATCAGGTCGCCGTCGCGGACGTCGCGGCCGAGGCCCCAGATGGGCTGCATGTGCCGCTGCTTGTCGAGCTTGAGGCCGTCGGCCGTCACCGAGCGGTCCAGGTGGATGGCGAGCTGCGGCACGCGCAGCAGCGGCCGGTCCACGTCGACCAGGCGCGTCGAACCGTCGCGCAGGGTCAGCCGGCCCGCGATGCCCAGGTCGCGGTCCAGCCAGGAGTTGAGCAGCGGTCCGCCGTAGATCTCCACGGCCACCTGGCGCCAGCCGTGCGCCCCGCTGTCGGGGAGCGGCTTGACCCGCAGGTTGGGGGAGTCGGTGTGGGCGCCGACGATCCGGAACGGCGTGTGGGGCGCCGCGCCCTCCGGCACGTACCAGGCGACGATCGCGCCACCGCGCAGCACGTACTTGCCGCCGCTCGTCCCGTCCCAGGCGTCCGTCTCGGCGACCTGCCTGAAGCCGGCCTTCTCCAGTCGCTCGGCGGCGTTCGCCACGGCGTGGTACGGCGTGGGGCTCGCCGCCAGGAAGGTCATGAGGTCGTCGGTGTGGCCGCGGTCGAAAGTGAGAGGTGCGCGCGAAGCGCTCGCTGCAAGGGCGGCGGTGGGAGACGGGCGGGCTGGTTCGGTCATGGGTTCACCTTAACGACGGACGAGGGCCCGTTCCCGGGGTAGGGGAACAGGCCCTCGAACAAAGGACGTGAGAGATCTAGAACGCGGCCTCGTCCAGCTCCATCAGGTCCAGCTCGACACCCTCGGCGACCTTGCGGGCCAGGGTGACGCCCGGCAGGACGCTGGCGGCGAAGAACTTCGCGGCGGCGATCTTGCCGGTGTAGAAGGCCTTGTCCTTGGCGGAGGCGGTCGGCAGCTTCTCGGCGGCGACCGCGGCGCCCTTGAGCAGCAGGTAGCCGACGACGACGTCGCCGGAGGCCATCAGCAGGCGGGTGGTGTTCAGGCCCACCTTGTAGATGTTCTTGACGTCCTGCTCGGTGGCGGCGAGGTCGGTGAGCATCAGGCCGACGATGGCCTCCAGCTCGACCGCGGCCTTGGCGAGGTGCTCGCGGGCCGCCCCGAGCTCCTCGCCGCCCTCGCCGAGCGCCAGGAACTTCTTGATGTCCTCGGCGAGGGAGTTCAGCGCGGCGCCCTGGTTGCGGACGATCTTCCGGAAGAAGAAGTCCTGGCCCTGGATGGCCGTGGTGCCCTCGTAGAGGGTGTCGATCTTGGAGTCCCGGATGTACTGCTCGATCGGGTACTCCTGGAGGAAGCCGGAGCCGCCGAAGGTCTGGAGCGACTGGGCGAGCTGCTCGTAGCCCTTCTCGGAGCCGTAGCCCTTGACGATGGGCAGGAGCAGGTCGTTCAGGGCCTCCAGGGCGGAGACGTCCTCGCCCGCGGCCTCCTTGATCTGGATCTCGTCCTGGACGGAGGCCGTGTAGAGCACCAGGGCGCGCATGCCCTCCGCGTACGCCTTCTGCGTCATCAGCGAGCGGCGCACGTCGGGGTGGTGGGTGACGGTGACCTTGGGCGCCGTCTTGTCCATGAAGTTCGCCAGGTCGGGGCCCTGGACGCGCTCCTTGGCGTACTCCAGCGCGTTCAGGTAGCCCGTGGAGAGCGTGGAGATGGCCTTCGTGCCGACCATCATGCGGGCGAACTCGATGATGCGGAACATCTGGCGGATGCCGTCGTGCTTGTCGCCGATCAGCCAGCCCTTGGCGGGGTGCTGGTCGCCGAAGGTCATCTCGCAGGTGTTGGAGGCCTTCAGGCCCATCTTGTGCTCGACGTTCGTGGCGTAGACGCCGTTGCGCTCGCCCAGCTCGCCGGTCTCGAAGTCGAAGAGGTACTTCGGGACGAGGAAGAGGGACAGGCCCTTGGTGCCGGGGCCGGCGCCCTCGGGGCGGGCCAGCACGTAGTGGAGGATGTTCTCCGACATGTCGTGCTCACCGGAGGTGATGAAGCGCTTCACGCCCTCGATGTGCCAGGAGCCGTCCTCCTGCTGCACGGCCTTGGTGCGGCCGGCGCCCACGTCGGAGCCCGCGTCGGGCTCGGTGAGCACCATCGTGGAGCCCCACTGCTTCTCCGTGGCGACCTTGGCTATGTGCTTCTGGACCTCGTTGCCCTCCTCGAAGAGGATGCCGGCGAACGCGGGGCCCGAGGAGTACATCCACACGGCCGGGTTGGCGCCCAGGATCAGCTCGGCGTAGGCCCAGATCAGGGAGCGGGGCGAGGTGGTGCCGCCGATCTCCTCGGGCAGGCCCAGGCGCCAGTACTCGGAGTCCATGAAGGCCTGGTAGCTCTTCTTGAAGGACGCGGGGACCGGCGCGGTGTTGGTCTCCGGGTCGAAGACCGGCGGGTTGCGGTCGGCGTCGATGAAGGACTCCGCCAGCTCGTTCTCGGAGAGGCGGGTGAGCTCCTCCAGGATGCTCTTCGCGGTCTCGACGTCCATCTCCCCGAACGGACCGGTGCCGTACACCTTGTCGCGCCCGAGTACCTCGAAGAGGTTGAACTCGATGTCGCGGAGATTCGACTTGTAGTGCCCCATGGCGACGGCTCCCGGCTCCGTAGAGAGATCGGCGAGGCACTGGATCCTCGCGCTAGTTCACGTACCAACAAGTAGCTACGCATGATGCTACCCGTCAGTAATAAGGCGCAACCCCATCCGGTCATCTGTGACAGGTCACACCGGAACGGTCAAGGCCGCGGTGTAGCCGTCCCGCGCGCTGCCGGTCATGGCCGCCAGCTGCCGCTCGTGGCCGTCGCCGAAGACGCCGTCGTCCTCCAGGGAGAGGCTGCTCAGGTTCCGCACGCTCCCGCTGTAGCCGTCCGTGGCGTACACCGCCTCGCACACGTCCCGGGGGAAGGCGAGCTGCGAGGTGCTGGTGACCGACGTGGCGGCGGTGGCGTCGGCCAGGGAGCCGTAGACCTCGAAGTGGGCGTGCGGCCAGCGGCCCGGGTAGCAGCCGGGGAAGACGGTCGTGAACGTGACCCGCCCCTTCTCGTCCGTCTCCTGGACGCCCCGCAGGTAGTTCTCCCCGGTGACGCCCTCGGAGTACAGGGAGTAGGCGCCGTCCCGGTCGCAGTGCCAGATGTAGACGGCGGCACCCCGCTTCGGTGTCCCGCAGCCGGACGCCGCGTCCACCACGGTGAGCGTGACGGTCAGGGGCACGCCCTCGGCCGTGCCGCCCGCGGAGTCGCCGAAGCTCCGGGTGATGTCGCTGCGCACGACCCCGCTCTCCTTCAGCACGTTCACGCCGCCCGAGCCGTCACCGGGGAAGGGCCCGGCCGTCTCCTCGGGGATCTCCGCGCACGCCGCGGAGGACGAGGAGGGGGCCGCCGTGGGCGCGGCCTCCGATGTGCAGCCCACCAGCGGCACCAGGCTCGCCCCGGCCATCAGCCGGATCATCCGGCGGCGGGCGAGGACGGGGAGGTCGTGGGAGAGGCCTCCGTCGTGCTCGGGCGGGCTCTGGTCATGGCGTCCGGTCATGAGACGACGCTACGAGCGGCGGCCGCGGCGATCCACAGACCGCGCGCTGTCGACTCGCTGTCGGTTTGCCTTCAGCGCCGTACCGGCCCAACGGCCCATCCGCTCTCGGTACGCTTGCGCTCATGTACGGCTACGACCAGACAGCGGGCCCGCAAGGGCAGTACGCCCCTCCGCAGCAGCCGATGTCCGGCGGGTACGGGCAGCAGCCGCCGCTGTACCCCGAGCCGTCCCCGCCCTCCCTCACGGACGCGGTGCGCGCCTTCACCACCGGGCAGATGGCCGCCGAGGACTTCCAGCAGGTCTTCGCGACGTCGAAGGTCTACTGCCCGCGCGGCGACAACCCCGGCTTCCTCGCGCTGCACAACACCCAGCAGCCGGTGATCCCGATGTTCAGCACGCTCAAGGAGCTGCGCCGGTACGCGGGCAAGGAGTCCAAGTACTTCGTGATCACCGGCGCGGAGGTGCTGGACCTGCTGCCGACCGGCTACGGCTTCGTCCTCGACATGGAGGGCGAGCACCGCATGGTGTTCGACGCGAAGGCCGTGGAGCAGATGGTCGAGTTCGCGATGCGCCGGATGTATGGCTAGACGCCATTGCTGCGCAGACGGCGGGTGAGAGCCGGCCGTAGTCACTTCGGCAGGCGCAGGGCCAGGCCGTCCAGGACGACGTCCAGGCCGTAGGCGAACTTCATGTCGCGCAGGGCGCCGGGGTCGGTCGTGGCCTCCTCGACCTCCGCGTGCGGAACGGCCAGGTGGGTGTGGCCGGCCGCGGCCTGCTGGGCCGCGGGCATGAGACGGCCGATGAGGTCGGCCTCGGTCTCGCCGGAGCGGGCGACCGTGGTGAGCCAGGCGGCCTCCGCGCTGCTCATGCCCATGACGTACGAGAAGACGGTCTCGATCGCACGGCTCGGCTCGGGGAATCCCGCCGCCGTGAACAGCGCCGCGAGCCGCTCGGAGAAGTTCATGTAGTTGGGGCCCAGGTAGGCGAGCCCGGCCTGGCCCAGCACCAGGGTCAGCCAGGGATGGCGTAGCGCCGTCATGCGGAAGGACCGGGCGGCCTCGGTCACCGCCGCCCGCCAGTCGGGACTGTCCGCCGGCGGGACGTGGACCTCGGCGGTCACCTCGTCCACCGCGAGCTCCATCAGCTCGTCCTTCGTCGCGACATGCCGGTACAGCGACGTCGCGCCGGCGTTCAGCCGGGCGCCGAGCTTGCGCATGCTGAGTGCCTCGATGCCCTCGGCGTCGAGCATGGCGATCGCCTCCCGCACGATCGCGTCCCTGCTGAGCGCGGGCTGGTCGGTCCGGCGCTGCTCACGGGTCCAGACGGACGGGATCGGGTTCTTGCCCGTCGTCCTGCTCCTGCTCATCGCGGCTCCTCCAGATCTCCGGCGAACGACGTGCGCGTTCAGCGTACAGAACTCGCCTGTTGCGCACGCTGTTCTCGTGTGCGTACAGTGTGCGCATCAAGGAACGGTGTTCGCAGGAGGGGAAGAGGAAATGGACGCTCGCCATCCACGGCGCTGGTGGATCCTGGTCGTGCTGTGCCTCAGCACGCTGGTCCTGGTCGTCGACAACATGGCGCTGACGGTCGCGGTGCCCGCGCTGACCGAGGACCTCGGCGCGAGCGCCCAGGACATGCAGTGGATCCTCGACTCCTACACCCTGGTCTTCGCCGGGCTGCTGCTGACCTCGGGCAGCCTGGGAGACCGCTTCGGGCGCCGCAGGGTGATGCTGATCGGGCTGCTGCTGTTCGGGGCGGCCTCACTGGGGGCGGTGTTCTGCTCCACCCCTGGCGAGCTGATCGCACTGCGGATCACGATGGGCGTCGGCGGGGCGCTGATCATGCCCTCGACGCTGTCGATCCTGATCACCGTCTTCGACGAGGACGAGCGGCCCAAGGCGATGGCCGCGTGGGGCTCGGTGTCGATGCTGGGGCTGGTCGGCAGCCCCGTGCTCGGCGGCGTGCTGATCGACCACTTCGCCTGGCAGGCCATCTTCCTGATCAACGTCCCGATCGTCGGGCTCGCGCTGCTGGCCGGTGTCCTGCTGATGCCGGAGTCGAAGGCGCCGTGGCAGAAGCCGGACCCGCTGGGCGCGGTGCTGTCCGCGGTGGGCATGACGGCCCTGGTGTGGTGGATCATCGAGATTCCGCAGCACGGCGCGTTCGAAGGCCGCTCCCTCCTCGTCCTGGCCGTCGCGGTGATCGCCCTGGCCGGCTTCGTGACCTGGCAGAACGTGACCCCGTCGCCGATGGTGCCGCTGGTCCTCTTCAAGCACCGCAACTTCAGCGGCGGCTCGCTCTCCCTGGCGCTCGTCCAGATCGGCAACGCCGGTCTGCTGCTGGTGCTGACCCAGTACCTCCAGTTCGTCCTCGGCTGGTCCGCGGTCGAGGCGGGCCTGGCCTTCCTGCCGCTGGCGGTGGCCGCGCTGGCCGGCAACGCGGCCGGGGCGCAGCTCGCCGTGCGGATCGGCAACCGGTTCGTCATCCTCGGCGGGATGCTGCTGATGGCCGTGTCCTTCGGGCTGCTGACGACGCTCGGCGTCGACAGCGGGTTCACGGTCCCGGCGGTGGCGCTGGGGATCCTGGGGCTGGGAGCGGGTCTGGCCATGCCGGCCGCGGTGGCCGCGCTGATGGGCACCATCCCGGAGGACAAGGCGGGCGTCGGCTCGGCCCTCAACGACACCATCCAGCAGTCCGGCACCGCCCTCGGCATCGCGATCCTCGGCTCCCTGCTCACCTCCGGCTATGCGGACGAGATGCCGGCCGGCGCCCCCGAGCAGGCCCGCGAGTCCATCGGCGGGGCCCTGGCCGTGGCCGGCGGTGACGCGGGGCTGGTGCGGGCTGCCCGGGAGGCCTTCGCCGACTCGATGGCGACGACCTTCACGATCAGCGCGGCCGGTGTCCTGGCGGCGGCGGTCGTGGCCACGCTGGTGATGCGGGACCGTCAAGGTGAACCCGCGGGGGCCGGGAGCGAGGAACGCGAGCTCGTCGCCTGACGCGGACGTACGAGGGCCGTCATCCCGCAGGGGGGTGACGGCCTTTCGCCATGCCGGTCTCCCGTGGTTCGCTGCGCCGTCACCCGGGGTGGGAATGTCCTCCCGGTTTTCTCTGTTCGGGGTGGCAGAAAGTTCAACGCTCAACTAAACTGGGCGTACACGAGGAGGAACCGACATGCCTGCAGTGACCGTCGAGAACCCGTTGACGCTGCCCCGAGTGACCGCGCCTGCCGACGCCGTGGCACGTCCCGTGCTCGCCGTCACGACCGCTCCGAGCGGCTTCGAGGGTGAGGGCTTCCCGGTGCGCCGGGCGTTCGCGGGGATCAACTACCGCCATCTCGACCCGTTCATCATGATGGACCAGATGGGCGAGGTGGAATACGCGCCGGGCGAGCCCAAGGGCACGCCGTGGCACCCGCACCGCGGCTTCGAGACCGTCACCTACATCATCGACGGCATCTTCGACCACCAGGACTCCAACGGCGGTGGCGGCACCATCACCAACGGGGACACCCAGTGGATGACCGCGGGCTCGGGCCTGCTGCACATCGAGGCCCCACCCGAGCACCTCGTCGTCTCCGGCGGGCTCTTCCACGGCCTCCAGCTGTGGGTGAACCTCCCGGCCAAGGACAAGATGATGGCCCCGCGCTACCAGGACATCCGCGGCGGCTCGGTCCAGCTGCTCACCACCCCCGACGGCGGCGCGCTGCTGCGGGTCATCGCCGGTGAGCTGGACGGGCACGCGGGCCCCGGCATCACGCACACCCCGATCACGATGGTCCACGCGACCGTCGCCCCGGGTGCGGAGCTCACGCTGCCGTGGCGCGAGGACTTCAACGGGCTGGCGTACGTGCTGGCCGGCCGTGGCAGCGTCGGCCCCGACCGCCGCCCGGTCCACATGGGCCAGACGGCCGTCTTCGGCGCGGGCTCCTCGCTGACCGTCCGTGCCGACGAGAAGCAGGACTCCAACACCCCCGACCTGGAGGTCGTCCTGCTCGGCGGACAGCCGATCCGGGAGCCGATGGCCCACTACGGCCCGTTCGTCATGAACACCAAGGACGAGCTCATGCAGGCCTTCGAGGACTTCCAGAAGGGCCGCCTGGGCACGGTGCCGGCGGTGCACGGCATGACCGCGGGCGGTCCGCAGGGCTGACGCGGCACCGGGGCGGCTGACGTCCCGTCACCCCGGCGGGCCTCCCTGAGGGGACGGCCCGCCGGGCGCGTGATCGGGTGGAGGGGTGCAGGACTCCCAGCAGGCCCCGCTCCTCCCCGGCCCCGCCCGGCGCCTCGCCGCCTGGTGTGCGCTGCTCCTGCTCGCCGCCGGGGTCGTCTACGTCGGGATCCGGCTGGTCGTGGAGTTCCGGACGGCCGTGGTGCCCGTGCTGCTCGCGCTGCTGGGCACGGCGTTGCTGGGGCCCCTGCACCGGCGGCTCGTGAAGGCCGGGGTGCACCGGTCGGTCTCGGCCGGGCTGACCTGTGTCGCGGTGGTAGCCGTGGTCGGCGGGGCCGTGTACATCGTGGTCGCCGCGCTCATCGACACCGGCGACGAGATCGTCGCCTCGCTCAAGGAGGCCGCCCGGGGCGTCTCCGAGCACTTCGGGGCGGCCGGCACCTCGCTGGACGACCTCGCGTCCAACGCCCGGGAACTGCTGGGCAAGTTCGGCGGCACGGCAGCCTCCGGCGTGATCAGCGGCGTCAGCGTGGTCGGCGAGTCCATCGCCATGGCCGTCCTCGCGCTGCTGCTCGTCTTCTTCTTCCTGCGTGACTCCGACAAGGCCGCCGGGACGCTGCGGTCCCTGGCACCCCGCGGTTCGGCCGACATCCTGGAGGCCATGGCGCGCCGGGCCCTGAGCGCGGTCGAAGGCTTCATGCGCGGCACGACCCTCATCGCCCTCATCGACGCGCTGCTCATCACCGTGGGCCTGCTCGTCCTCGACGTGCCCGGGGCGGCCGGACTGGGCGCGCTGGTCTTCGTCGGCGCGTACATCCCCTACCTCGGCGCCTTCATCTCGGGCGCCCTGGCCGTGCTGGTCGCCCTGGCCGACCGGGGGTTCGTCATCGCGCTGTGGGCGCTCGGCGTGGTCCTCGCCGTGCAGGTGCTGGAAGGACACGTGCTCCAGCCGATGATCCAGAGCCGGACCGTGCAGATGCATCCGGCGGTGGTGATGGTGACGATCACGGCCGGGGCGTCCGTCGCCGGGGTGCTCGGCATGCTGCTCGCCGTGCCGCTGACCGCGGCGGCCTTCGGGGTCGTGCAGGAGCTGCGCGTCCGGTATGCACACCGGGAACCGTCGGCGGAGGGGTGACGGCCGCGCGCCCTGGCTCCTGCCGCCCGGCTTGCCGTTGCCGGAGTCGCGCCCGTTACGGCGACCAGGACCCCTCGCCCGAGCCGTTCACGGACTCGTAGAGCTCGAACCAGATGCTCTTGCCCTCGCCGCGCGGCTCCACCCCCCAGGCGTGCGCGAGCAGTTCGATCAGCACCAGGCCGCGGCCGGAGGACGCCAGTTCCCCGGGCCTGCGCTTGTGCGGCAAGTCGTCGCCGCCGTCCGTGACCTCGATCCGCAGCCGCCGTCCGCCCACCTCGCCCGTCATCTCGGCGACCAGCAGTGCGTCGGAGTCGGTGTGCACGAGGACGTTCGTCAGCATCTCGGACAGCAGCAGCACCGCCGAGTCGACCTGGTCGGGCGAGGCCCAGTCGTGCAGCAGCTCGCGCAGCTGCTGCCGGGCCACCGCGACCCGCTCGGGCTCGGCCTGCGCGACGGTCAGCACCGAGCGCCGCGCCGGCGGCCGTACCGTCATCGCGTCGCCGCAGCCGCAGCCCCCGCCCTCCCGGCTCAGCAGCAGCATGGCGATGTCGTCCTCCCGGCGGTCCGCCAGGGGGCCGGTGGTGTGGTGCGAGGACGGCCCGTGCACGGCCTGCACCAGGGTGTCGGCGAGTTCCTCCAGATCGCCCTTGTGGTCCTCCAGGATCACCCGCAGCCGCCGCCAGCCGCTGTCCAGGTCGTGACCGCCGGTCTCCAGCAGGCCGTCCGTGCAGATCAGCATGGTCTCGCCGGGTTCCAGCGTGAGCCGGGTCGTGGGGTAGTCGGCGTCCGGGTCGATGCCCAGGGGCAGACCGCCCGACGTCGGCCGCGTCAGCACCGTGCCGTCGGCCAAACGGATCGCCGGATCCGGATGCCCGGCGCGGGCGATGTCCAGCACCCCCGTCGCCGGGTCGACCTCGACGTAGACGCAGGTCGCGAAGCGCGGGTCGGCCGGGTCCTCGTCGCTGATGCCGTGCAGGAAGCGGGAGGCACGGGAGAGGACGGCGTCGGGGCGGTGGCCCTCGGAGGCGTAGGCACGCAGGGCGATGCGGAGCTGGCCCATCAGACCCGCCGCCCGTACGTCATGGCCCTGGACGTCACCGATGACCAGCGCGAAGCGCCCGCTGGGCAGCGGGATCACGTCGTACCAGTCACCGCCGACCTGGAGACCGCCGCCGGTGGGGACGTAGCGGGCGGCGACGCTCATACCCGGGATGCGCTGCGGTCCGAGCCGCGGCAGCATCGTGCGCTGGAGCCCGTCGGTCAGGGCCCGCTCGCTCTCGGCCACGCCCGCCCGCGTCAGGGCCTGCGCCAGCATCCGCGCCACCGTCGCCAGCACGGACCGCTCGTCCGGGGTGAACGCGACCGGATAGGTGAACGCCGCCATCCAGGCGCCCATCGTCCGCCCGGCCACGGTCAGCGGCAGGAACGCCCAGGAGCGGCGGCCGAAGCGCTCGGCGAGCGGCCAGGTCAGCGGGTAGCGGGCCTTGTAGTGCTCGGCGGAGGACAGGTACACGGCCCGGCCGGTCCGCACCACCTCGGCGGCCGGGTAGTCCGTGTCCAGCGGCATGTCCGAGAAGGGGCTCTCGGTACCCCGCTGCTGCCCGTGGTGGCCGATGATCGTCAGACGGTCGCCCGAGACGCCGAACACCGCGAGACCGTCCGGCGAGAAGCCGGGCATCGACAGGTTCGCCGTGACCCGCAGGACCTCCTGGGTGGAGCGCGCCTCGGCCAGCGCCCGGCCCGCGTCCAGCAGGAACGCCTCCCGCGAGCGCCGCCAGTCCCCGGTGACCGCGCTGCGCCCGGCCGGGGTGCCCGGCGTCGGCTCGGTGACCTCCTGGAGGGTGCCGATCAGCCGGTACGCCTTGCGGGCCCGGTCGAAGGACGGCTTGGAGCGGCTGCGGACGACCCGGACGACCCGGCCCTGCTCGTCCATGATCCGGATCCGGACCTCGGCGAGGGTGCCCTCGGCCACGGCCAGCTGGATCACGCCGGTGATCTCATTCCAGTCGACCGGATGCAGCCGGGCCCGGGCCTGGGCCTCCGTGAGGCTGACCTGCTCGGCGGGCAGCCCGAGCAACCGGGCTGCCTCGGCATCGACCGTGACCAGTCCGGTGGCGGTGTCCCAGTGCCACAGGCCGGTCGCGAGGGCGGCGAGAGCCTCCCCCACGGCGGGCAGAGGCTCGCCAGTGCGCATTGCCCTACTTTAAGAAGACGCGCTCGAACGCTGCCACCGATAGCGGACACATGCCCGAACGGCGGCGCGAGCGTGCTCGGTCAACCACGTCCGCGTGCTCGATCCACAACTGAGGAGAGCCGATCTTCGCCTGCCCGGTACGCTGGGGAGGCGTTTCACGTGAAACACAGACCCCGATCAGCGAAGACTGGATGAACGACGATGCATCGGTACAGGTCCCACACCTGCGGCGAGCTCCGCTCCTCTGACGTCGGCAGCGACGTCCGGCTGAGTGGCTGGCTGCACAATCGGCGCGACCTGGGCGGCATCCTCTTCATCGATCTGCGCGATCACTACGGCATCACGCAGCTCGTCGCCCGTCCCGGCACCCCCGCCTACGAGGCCCTCGACAAGCTGTCCAAGGAATCGACCGTCCGCGTCGACGGCAAGGTCGTCTCCCGCGGCGCCGAGAACATCAACCCCGAGCTGCCGACCGGCGAGATCGAGGTCGAGGTCGGCGAGGTCGAGCTGCTCGGCGCGGCCGCCCCGCTGCCGTTCACGATCAACACCGAGGACGGGGTCAACGAGGAGCGGCGCCTGGAGTACCGCTTCCTCGACCTGCGCCGCGAGCGCATGCACAAGAACATCATGCTGCGGTCGTCGGTGATCGCCTCGATCCGCTCGAAGATGGTCGCCCTCGGCTTCAACGAGATGGCGACGCCGATCCTGTCCGCGACCTCCCCCGAGGGCGCCCGCGACTTCGTCGTCCCCTCCCGCCTGAACCCGGGCAAGTTCTACGCCCTGCCCCAGGCGCCCCAGCAGTTCAAGCAGCTGCTGATGATCTCCGGCTTCGACCGCTACTTCCAGATCGCACCCTGCTTCCGCGACGAGGACGCGCGCGCCGACCGCTCGCCGGGCGAGTTCTACCAGCTCGACATCGAGATGAGCTTCGTCGAGCAGGAGGACGTCTTCCAGCCCGTCGAGAAGCTCATGACCGAGCTGTTCGAGGAGTTCGGCGGTGGCCGTCACGTCACCTCGCCGTTCCCGCGGGTCCCGTTCCGCGAGGCGATGCTGAAGTACGGCTCCGACAAGCCCGACCTGCGTGCCCAGCTCGAACTCGTCGACATCACCGACATCTTCGAGGGCTCGGAGTTCAAGGCGTTCGCCGGCAAGCACGTCCGTGCCCTGCCGGTGCCGGACGTCTCGGGCCAGCCGCGCAAGTTCTTCGACCAGCTCGGCGACTACGCCGTCTCGCAGGGCGCCAAGGGCCTGGCCTGGGTCCGCGTCGCCGAGGACGGCTCCCTGACCGGTCCGATCGCCAAGTTCCTCACCGAGGAGAACGTCGCCGAGCTGACCAAGCGCCTGTCGCTCGCGGCCGGCCACGCGGTCTTCTTCGGCGCGGGCGAGTTCGACGAGGTCTCGAAGATCATGGGCGCGGTGCGGGTCGAGGCCGCCAAGCGTGCCGGGCACTTCGAGGAGGGCGTCTTCCGGTTCTGCTGGATCGTCGACTTCCCGATGTACGAGAAGGACGAGGAGACCGGCGCGATCGACTTCTCGCACAACCCGTTCTCCATGCCGCAGGGCGGCCTTGAGGCCCTTCAGACCCAGGACCCGCTGGACATCCTCGGCTGGCAGTACGACATCGTCTGCAACGGCGTCGAGCTGTCCTCCGGCGCGATCCGGAACCACGAGCCGGAGATCATGCTCAAGGCCTTCGAGATCGCCGGGTACGACCGCGAGACCGTCGAGGAGAAGTTCGCCGGCATGCTGCGCGCCTTCCGCTTCGGCGCCCCGCCGCACGGCGGCATCGCCCCGGGCGTCGACCGCATCGTCATGCTGCTCGCCGACGAGCCCAACATCCGCGAGACCATCGCCTTCCCGCTCAACGGCAACGCCCAGGACCTGATGATGGGCGCGCCGACGGAGCTGGAGGAGGCGCGGCTGAAGGAGCTGCACCTGTCGGTGCGCAAGCCGCAGCCGAAGTAGGGGCTCTGTCGAGAGTGGCCCGGAACCGTCGCCGGTTCCGGGCCGCTCTCGCGTCCAGGGCTCTTCCCCAGCTCTCCCCCAGGCTCCTGACAGCCGTGGTCCCTAGCTTCCCTTCCCATGACGGGACACGAGAAGACCCAAGGGCCGAAGCACGTACGGGATCTGACACGCCGCAAAGTCATCGCCGCGGGCGCCGGCGCGGTGGTGGCGGCGGGAATCGGCGGTACGTTCGCGGCGGGCGCGTTCGCCGGCGAGGAGACGCCGGCCGCCGGGGCGAAGACGGCTGGGACCTCCGGTGAGACCTGCTACAAGCTGACCTCCGAGACGACCGAAGGCCCCTATTACATCGACGCGGACAAGCTCCGCCGGGACATCACCGAGGACCAGGACGGCATCCCGCTCACGCTGCGCCTGAAGGTGATCGACGCCGACACCTGCAAGCCTCTCGCCAACGCCGCCGTCGACATCTGGCACTGCAACGCGCTGGGCGTCTATTCCGGTTACGAGGCGATGGGCAGCGGTGGGGGCGGTGGGGGCGGGGGTGGCACGCCCCCCTCCGGGGCACCGACGGGTTCCCCCACGGGCGCGCCGACCGGCTCTCCTCCGGCAGGCGGTGGGGGCCACGAGGAGCCCACCGATGACGAGCGGTACCTGCGCGGCACGTGGCGTACGGACAAGAAGGGCGAGGTCGCCTTCCGTACGGTCTTCCCCGGCTGGTACCAGGGCCGCTGCGTTCACATGCACACCAAGGTGCATGTGAACGGAACCTGGACCGACGCGGGCTACGAGGGCGGGACGACCTGCCACACCGGGCAGCTCTTCTTCGATGAGACGTCCGTGCTGGCCACGGCCGAGGTCGAGCCGTACTCCACCAACACCACGGCCCGTACCACCCTCGACGAGGACACCATCTATCCGGGCAACGGAACCGAGGGCGGCCTGCTGAAGCTGACGTACAGGAAGGGCGCCATCGCCAAGGGCGTGGTCGCCACGCTCACCATGGGCGTCGACGCCGAAGCGACGCAGGACGGCACGGGCACGGGCTGACGCGGCCATGTGAGGCGGACGGGTGCGGGAAGGTCCCGGCCGTCCGCCTCATGTTCACGTGCACGGACTTCTGCTCACCCCAGCAGGGGTGGGCGGGCCCGTGCCTTGCCGGCCGATCACGCGACGGCGAACAGGTCCTCCGCCGTGGTGGCCGTCAGGGAGCGGTCGAACCAGAGAGTGAGGGTGTCGAGGTCGGTGCAGGTGGTGATGCGGTCGCGGGTGGCTTCGGGAACGGGGATGCCGCGTTTCTCCAGCACGCTCAAGATGGACTCGGCCTTGCCTTCGGCTTTGCCCTCCAGGTACGTCTCCTCGAAGAGGGTTCCCCTGCCCGGGAAGTATGTGGCGACCATCTTCTCCAGCTCTCTCCATGTCTCCCGGACCGGAGTGTTCTCCAGTCCGACCTCAAGCCATTCGCACCAGTACTTCGCTGTTGCCCTGTCGAGCGACCGCATGCCACGGGCCACCATGGACAGTATGGCCGGGGCGTTTTCGCTCTCGCTATGCACGATGGCCGAGAAGGTGGCCATGGCCGGTTCCCGGGCCACGACGGACTCGTCTGTGATCTCCGGGACGTTGTCGGGGCCCAACACGAAAGGGCGAGTGCTCTGTGTTGTCCAGGTGCCCACCCGGCACTCGAAGGGGCCGGCTGCCCAGGACGCCGTCGACCGCTTTCTGCAGACCGTGACGAGCAGCACCGGCAGGTCGAACTTCGCGCGCAGGTACGCCACGTAGTAGGACCAACTGAAGCCTTTGTCACGAGCCCTTTCGGTCTGGGCCTCGATGGCGATCAGGAAGCCGTCCCCGTCGGACGGTTCGACTTTCAGCACCGTGTCGACGCGGCGCTCCAGTGGTTTGACCTCCGTGGCGTCGGGGGTGAGTGCCTCGATGATCGCCTTCGCGGGCGGCGGCAGCCCCAGCGCCTTGAAGGCGGGAGTGAGAACCTCCGGATGGTCCTGGAAGATCCGGTGTGAGGTCTCATGGGTTGATGTGACCATGTGTGCAAGCTAGATCCAGCGCGGACGGGCGCATCCGGTGAACGAGGTGCGTTCACTCTTTCGAGAGTGGCAAAAACGTTCCCCCCGTGGACAGAAGCGGGGGATGACCGAGAACGGGGGGCGTGTGGACGAGCGTGAGGATGAGCTTCTGGCCGATGAGCTTGCTGCTCTGGCTGCCGTCGCTGGGGGTTGGGGTGGCTTGACTCGCTTCGTGGCCAGGCTCCTGAGGAAGAACGTGCACGAGATCGACCTGGTGGTCGCCTTGCCGTTCGAAGACACCGTCGAGCGCGTTGCCCACGTGCTCGGACGTGCAGGACGAAGAGTGCGCCTCGCGCCCGAACCCGGCCCTGAGCAACGGACGATCCGTGTCGTAGCCGGTGGTGGCGTCGGCGGTATGAACCCTGTCGTGGTCACGGCACTGGTGACGAAGGGCGAGGCCGCCACCTCGGGGGTCAGGCTTCGTGCTGCTGCCAAAGAGGGCTTGATCAGGCAGCGGGCGGGCGAGCAGACCGCTACCCGGCTTGCGGCGTTGCTGGACAGTTGGACCGTGTGACGTCCTTGCGACCCTAACCGCGGACTCGCATGCGACCACAAGACCCACTCGCACCGCTCCGAGGCATGGTTCACCCACATCGGACGCTCAGTCAGCTATCGGTTCCCAACGCCCGCCGTGCGGCGACCTGGAACGCGACCTCCAGGGGCTTCTTGGCTTCGAACCCAGCCATGAACTGCCGGTCGTGCTCCGCGAGACTCCCAGTACCCTGCTGGATCGCGGCCTGGATTCAGCTGCCGGTCACCAGCTCCCACTGCCTCAGGGCTTCTCGCAGATCCTCAGCGGCCGCAGCCACAGGGTGCGGGCCAGCCATCGTGACCGCCGCTGACGCGGCACTGAACTCAGTCCAGGCGTCGTGCACGCTGCGGCGGGCACTCTGCCAGTCTTCGGCACCGCTTTCGCCGTGCAGCAGATCGGACGCCTTCCAAACGGCATTGGACAGTTGCTTCGCGCAGGTGACGAAGCCTGTATAGGTCTCGCGGCGCAGATCCGCGAGCCAACGCCTCTCCTCCGCGCGATGCTGAGCATCGAGACTCCGGAGCTGCGTGCTGAGGGTGAGCAGTCCGCCGCCTACTCCGCCGACAGCACCGATCACCGCACCAAGTATCGCTGCCACGCCGGCGTCCACTTGGCGCCCCTCTCGGCTCGTCGGTTCTTTCGCGGTGCTGGGGTCACGGGGGAAGGCGTTTTCGGGCGTGAGGGCAGGAAGGGAGTCAGCGCTGCTCGCCCGTGTCGTCTTCGTGGCGCGGCAGATAGGCGCCTGGGTGGACCTCTTGCCCTACCTCGCCACGAACTGAGTCAGGATCGCCTGGACCTCGTAGATGTCGACGCCCTTGGTGAAGGTCTTCTCGATGGGGGTCGGGGTGCCGGAGATCCAGATCTTCAGCTCGGCGTCGAGGTCGAAGGTGCCGGCCGTCTCCACCGCGAAGTGGGTGATGCTGCGGTACGGGACCGAGTGGTACTCGACCTTCTTGCCGGTGATGCCCTGCTTGTCGATCAGGATCAGGCGGCGGTCGGTGAAGAGGATCGTGTCGCGGATCAGCAGGAACGCGGCGTGGACCTGCTCGCCGTGGCCGAGGAGGCGGGCGTAGTCCTGCTGGGCCGACTGCGGGTTCACCGTGTGTGCGTTGCCGAAGAGTGCCATGTGTATCCCCCTGGTCGAGTCGGGGCGGCCTTCGTGGCCGTCCTGAGGGGATCTTCGCAAAGCACGGGGCCCGGGAGAAGCTTCTCGTTCTCCCGGGCCCCGTGCTGTAGCGAGCGCGTTACGCCCGTTACGCGGCCGGTTCGCCGCCGAAGCGCTCCTTGTACGACTCCAGGTCCTCGTCCGTGAGCTTGGCGAACAGGACCGGGGGGATGGTGAAGGGAGTACCCGCCGGGACGGCGGCGAGGGAGCGGGCCTCGTCCGCGGTGACCCAGAGCGCGGTGTCGTCCTTCAGGGAGAACGCCTCGCGCATCTTCTTCGCCGACGTCGGGATGAACGGCTCGGAGACCACCGCGTACAGGTGGATCAGGTTCATCGCCGTACGGAGGGTCAGCGCGGCGCCCTCGGGGTTGGTCTTGATCTCCAGCCAGGGGGCCTTCTCCTCCAGGTAGGAGTTGCCCGCCGACCACAGGGCGCGCAGCGCGGCCGCCGCCTTGCGGAACTGGATGGCCTCCATCTGCGACTCGTACTCCGCGAGCAGACGGGCGATCTCCTCGCCCAGCTTCGCCTCCGCCTCGCCGGGCTCGGCGCCTGCCGGGACCTCTTCGCCGAAGCGCTTCTTGGAGAACGACAGGACGCGGTTGACGAAGTTGCCGAGGGTGTCGGCCAGGTCCTTGTTCACCGTGGCGGTGAAGTGCTCCCAGGTGAAGGACGAGTCGTCCGACTCGGGGGCGTTCGCCATCATGAAGTAGCGCCAGTAGTCGGCCGGCAGGATGTCGAGGGCGTCGTGCGTGAAGACTCCCCGGCGCTGCGAGGTCGAGAACTTGCCGCCGTAGTAGTTCAGCCAGTTGAAGGCCTTGATGACGTCGACCTTCTTCCACGGGGCGCGGGTGCCCAGCAGGGTCGCCGGGAACATCACGCTGTGGAAGGGGACGTTGTCCTTGCCCATGAACTGCGTGTAGTGGACGTTCGCGTCCGACTCCCACCACCAGGAGCGCCAGTCGCGGTTCTCCGGGTCCTGGTCCGCCCACTCCTTCGTCGCGCCGATGTACTCGATCGGGGCGTCGAACCACACGTAGAAGACCTTGCCCTCGGCGGCGAGGTCCGGCCAGGTGTCGGCCGGGACCGGGACGCCCCAGTCCAGGTCGCGGGTGATCGCCCGGTCGTGCAGGCCCTCCGTGAGCCACTTGCGGGCGATGGAGGAGGCGAGGACGGGCCAGTTGTCGGCGCGCTCGTCGACCCACGCCTCCACCTCGCCGGCCAGCGCCGACTGGAGCAGGAACAGGTGCGTGGTCTCGCGGATCTCCAGGTCGCTGCTGCCGCTGATCGCGGAGCGGGCGTCGATCAGGTCCGTCGGGTCCAGCACGCGCGTGCAGTTCTCGCACTGGTCGCCGCGGGCCTTGTCGTAGCCGCAGTGCGGGCACGTGCCGATGATGTAGCGGTCGGGCAGGAAGCGGCCGTCGGCGTTCGAGTACACCTGGCGGATCGCGCGCTCCTCGATGAAGCCGTTCGCCTTCAGCTCGCGGGCGATCTCCTGCGTGATCTCGTGGTTCTGCGGGGAGGAGCTGCGGCCGAAGTAGTCGAAGGCCAGGCTGAAGCCGTCGTAGATCGCCTTCTGCTGGTGGTGCGCCTCGGTGCAGAACGCGTCCACCGGGATGCCCTGCTCCTTGGCGGCCAGCTCCGCCGGGGTGCCGTGCTCGTCCGTCGCGCAGATGTAGAGCACCTCGTGGCCGCGCTGGCGGAGGTACCGGGAGTAGACGTCGGCCGGGAGCATGGACCCCACCATGTTGCCCAGGTGCTTGATCCCGTTGATGTACGGAAGGGCGCTGGTGATGAGGTGTCGAGCCATCGCGGGCTGCTCCCGGGTCGCTACGTGGGGTGACGATCTCGTGGTCTCGGTCGTCTACGAACCTTGAAATCGTAGCTGACACGGGTACGCCGCCCGCCCCCCGTTTTACGGGGTGGGAAGCGGGCGGCGTACGGGGGCCGGGGAGGGTTACGGGCGCCAGTTCGCCAGTACGCCCTCGTAGAGCTCCTTGTCCGTGAGCTCGCGGGGGGTCTCGCCGGCGAGGAAGTGGGACGTGTTCGGGGTCTTGAGCTTGCGGAGGTAGTCGAAGGCCTTGTTCTCCGGGTCTCCGAAGGCGACGAAGGAGAAGAAGACGCCGGGGTGGGTCTCGGCGGCGTCGGTGAGGGCCTGGGTGGCGGGGGTCTTCGCGTCGGGGGCGCCGTCGGTCTGGAAGACCACCAGGGCGGGGGTCGTGGGGTCCGCGGTCTTGTCGTGGTGGGCGAGGACCGCTTCCACTGCCGCGTGGTAGCTGGTGCGGCCCATCCGGCCGAGGCTCGCGTGCAGGTCGTCGATCTTGTTCTCGTGGTCGCTGAGGGTGATCTCGCCGGTGCCGTCGAGTTCGGTGGAGAAGAAGACGACCGGGACGGTGGCCTCGGGGTCGAGGTGGGCCGCGAGGGCCAGGGTCTGCTCGGCGAGGGCCTGGGCGGAGCCGTCCTTGTAGTACGGGCGCATGGAGGCGGAGCGGTCGAGGACGAGGTAGACCTTGGCGCGGGTGCCGGTGAGGTTGTTCCGGTCGAGGGTGGTCGTGGCGGCCTTGTAGGCGGTGGTGAGGCCCGGGGCGCGGGTCTTCACGCGGGTGAGGGGGAGGGCGGGGCCGTCACCCTCGGCCTCGGCTTCGCCTTCGGCCGTCTTGCTGTTCCCACCCGCACCACCCGTGCTGCTTTCGTCGTCGGCTGCGGGTGGCCCCTGAGGAGCCGGGTCGCCGTCGGCGGCCGCCGGCTCAGTCGCCACCTCGGCCTTCGGCTTGGCCGTGGCCTTGGTCTTCCGTGTGCTCTTGGGCTCGGCTTTCGGCTCGGTCTCGGGCTCTTGTGTGGCCTTGGCCTTCGGCTCGGCCTCGGTCTTGGGCTCAGCCTTCGGCTTGGCCTCAGGGGCCGTCTCGGGCTTCGTCTCCGCCTTCGGCGTGGTCTTTCGCTTCGCCTTGGGCTCGGCCTGCGGCTTCGCGGCGGCCTCGGGCTCGGCTTCGGCCTTGGGCTCGGCTTCGGCCTTGGGCTCGGCTTCGGCCTTGGGCTCGGCTTCGGCCTTGGGCTCGGCTTCGGCCTTGGGCTCGGCTTCGGGCTTCGGCTCGGCTTCGGCCTTGGGCTCGGCTTCGG
>NZ_WWIC01000341.1:0-360 GCF_009872555.1 Streptomyces sp. SID5643 | reverse complement strand
GCGTTGCATCTGGCGGTGCGGGCGCTGCGCAGCGGTGAGTGCGATCTCGCCCTCGCCGGCGGTGCGACCGTGATGTCGACTCCCGATGTGTTCGTGCGCTTCTCCCGGCAGCGCGGAGTGGCCGCCGACGGCCGCTGCAAGGCTTTCTCCGCCGCGGCCGACGGCTTCGGACCGGCTGAGGGGGTGGGTGTGCTGGCGGTGGAGCGGTTGTCGGATGCGGTGCGTCATGGGCGTCGGGTGCTGGCGGTGGTGCGTGGTTCGGCGGTGAACCAGGACGGTGCGAGCAACGGGTTGACGGCACCGAGTGGGCGGGCCCAGTCGCGCCTGATCCGGCAGGCGTTGGCGGATGCGCGGTTGGGT
>NZ_WWIC01000037.1:0-4042 GCF_009872555.1 Streptomyces sp. SID5643 | reverse complement strand
CCGCCGACGTGGCCCGGACCCTGGCCGGGCGCACCGGCCGGGGCCCCGTGCGCGCCGCGGTGGTCGCCCGGGACCGGACCGAACTGGTCGCAGCGCTCACTGAGTTGGCGGCCGGGCGACCGGACCCCCGGGTGACGACGGGTGAGCGCGACCGGGTGGGGCGCGGCGCGGTGTGGGTGTTCTCCGGGTACGGCAGCCAGTGGCCCGGCATGGGCCGCCGGCTGCTGGCCGAGGAACCCGCGTTCGCCGCCGCCGTAGAGAAGCTCGACCCGCAGCTCGCCCCGGAGTGCGGCCTGTCCCTGTACGACCATCTGGCCTCGGGCGAGGGCCTCGACCGGCTGGAGGTCACCCAGCCGGTCCTGTTCGGGCTTCAGCTGGCGCTCGCCGAGCTGTGGCGCTCCTGCGGTGCCGAGCCCGCCGCCGTGATCGGCCACTCCATGGGCGAGGTGGCGGCGGCCGTGTGCGCGGGGGCGCTGGATGTGACGGACGGGGCACGTGTCATCGCCGTACGGGCCCGGCTGTTGAGCGGGCTGCGCGGCGGCGCGATGGCCGTGGTGGACCTGGACGACACCGAACTCGACGCGCTGGCGCGGGACTTCCCGGAGGTGCATGTCGCCGTGCACTCCTCTCCCCGGCAGAAGGTCGTCACCGGTGAGGAGGCGGCGGTGGCCGGTCTCGTGCGCCGGCTGGAGGAGCAGGGCCGGGCGGCGCGGGCCATGCGGGTGGTCGGCGCCGGGCACTCGCCGCAGGTGGACGGGCTGCTGCCGGAACTGCTGGACGCGCTGTCCGGCATCCGGGCACGTCCACCCCGGGTTCCGGTCTACTCCACGGTCCTCGACGACCCGCGCGGGGACTGCGTCTTCGACGCCGCGCACTGGGCGGCCAGCCTGCGGCGGCCCGTACGGCTGGACCGGGCGCTCGCGTCGGCCGCGGCCGACGGCCGCACGGCCTTCGTCGAGATCTCTCCCCACCCAGTGCTGGCCGGGGCCGTCGCCGACACCGTGCCCGGCGCCCTCACCCTGGCCACGCTGCGCCGCGACGCCGACGGATCGGAGGCGTTCGCCGGGCAGCTGGGCGCCCTGTACGCGGCGGGGCAACGGCTTCCCGTGCCGCCGGGGCGGGTCATCGACCTGCCGCTGCCACGGTGGCGGCACGTCCGGCACTGGTGGACGGACGGCCGGGCGGCTCACACCGCGCCACCGCCGGAAGAACCTCCTGCCGTGGTGCCGGAACCCACCTCGGTGCTGGCACGCCTGACCCACCACACCGCGTCCGTCACCGGCCACTCCCCCGCCCGTATCACCCCGGACACCGCCTGGGCCGACCTCGGGCTGGACTCGCTGATGGCCGTCCGCGTCCGCACGGCGGTGGAGCGTGAGTTCGGCGTCGACCTGCCCCTGCGCGAGCTGTTCGCCGCCGTCACCGTCGAGGACGCCGCCGCCCGCATCGCGCGTGCCCTCCCCCGCGACGACACCCCCGTGCGGCCTCTGCGCGGCACCGGCTCGCGGCCGCCGCTGTTCCTCGTGCACGCCGCCGGCGGCCCGGTCGGCGTGTACCGGACGCTCACCGAACGCCTCGGCGACGACCAGCCGGTGTACGGGCTGGAGCGGATCGAGGAGGCCAGGACCGTGCCCGAGAAGGCACGGCGCTACGCCGACGCGGTCAACGCCGTCCACCCGGACGGCCCCTGCCTGCTGGGCGGTTGGTCCTTCGGCGGCTTCGTCGCGCAGGAGACCGCGCGGCAGCTGACCGCCGCCGGGCGGGAGGTGCGGCTGGTCGTGCTCATCGACTCCGTACGGCCCCTCCCCCGGCCGGGGGTGTCCCGCGCGGACCGGATCCGGGCGCACTTCGAGGGTTTCGCCCGCCACGTCGGCGACGCCTACGGCGTGCGTCTGGAGCTGCCGTACGACGACCTCGTGGCCGAGGGCGACGACGCGGCCCGTATCGACGCCGTGCTGCGGGCCCTGCGCGAGGCCGCCGACGTGCCGCCCGCGGCCCTGGAGCACCAGCGGGCCTCCTACCTGGACATGGGCATCGGCGAGTCGCACCGGCCCGGGGGCTACGACGGGCCGGTCCTCCTCTACCGGGCCACCGAGCCCGCGCCGCACACCGTGCGCGACCCGGCGTACGAGCGGGACGACCCGGCACTGGGCTGGGACGAGGTGTGCCCGCGCCTGGAGGTGGTGCCGGTGTCCGGTCACCATCTGTCGCTGCTGGATCCGCCGCACGTCGACGAGATCGCCACCCACCTGAGCCGGACGCTCGCCGAGCCGTCCCCCTGACATGGAACCCGAGGAGCCGTCATGCCCGACCTGCCGCAGAAGCCCGCCTCCGGAGTGTCCCGGCGTACCGTCGCCAGAGCCACGGCCGCCGCCGGGCTCGCCGCCCTGTTCGGGGCCTCGGCCACGGCGCCTGCCCGGGCGGCCACCCGTCTCGGCCCCCGCACCCGGGACGTGTCCGTGCCGTCCGCCGCGCTCGGCCGCAGCGCGCCGGTCCGGCTGATCCTGCCGTCGGACTTCGAAGCGCGCCCGGAGAAGAAGTACCCCGTGCTGTACCTGCTGCACGGCGCCCACGACGACTACACCTCCTGGACCCGCGAGACGGACATCGAGGCGTTCACCGCCGGCCGCGACCTGATCGTGGCGATGCCGGACGCGGGCCCCACCGGCATCCCGAGCGTCTGGCGCGGCGGCCCCGACTACGAGACGTTCCAGGTGAAGGAGGTGCCGGCGCTGCTCGCCCGGGAGTACCGGGCCTCCGGCGTACGGGCGGTCGCCGGTGTCTCCACCGGCGGCTACGGGGCGATGGCGCACGCGGCCCGTCACCCCGGGGCGTTCGCCGCGGCCGCCTCCTTCAGCGGCATCCTCGACACCACGGCCCCCGGTGTTCCCGCCATCATGGACGCGATCGTGGCCCGCGAGAACCTGCCGGTGGCGTCCCTGTGGGGCAATCCGGTGTTCAACCTCCTTACCTGGCGGGACTTCAATCCGCGTGCCCGCGCCACGGGGCTGCGCGGCACCGCCCTGTACGTGTCGCAGGGCAGCGGAGTGGGGGGCGGCGGCGATCCGCTGCCCGGGATCCTGGAGAGCGCCCTGTGGCCCTCGGCCCAGGGCTTCGCCCGCACGCTGGCCAGGTTGGGGATCCCGGCCACCACCCACTTCTACGGGGGCGGCGGGCACGACTGGGCGCACTGGAAGCCGGAGTTCACAGCATCGTGGCCTGTCCTCGCCCGTGCGCTGGGGGTGCCGGAGTGACGGGGGTGCCGTCGGGGCACGGAACGGAACGGAGGGGGCGTCCGTCCTACACGGGACTCCCCACTCGCCCCACGGGCGACAACCCGCGGGTGAGCCGCTTCCGGTCGAAAGGAGTGTCCGTGATGGCTGTGCCCACCCCGCACGGCGTGCCGGACCGCCCCGCCGCGCCGCAGTTCCCCCCTGAGCTGGCGAAGGTGCTGCGCGCCGACCTGGCGGCCGTCGCCGACCAGGTGGAGGAGGAGGTGCGCCGCCAGGTCCCCGAGTACGCCCGGCCCGCCGACGGCGTGTACCTCCAGAACCTGCGGTCCGGGGTGGTGCAGGCGCTGACCCTGTTCGTCGACCACATCGCCGATCCGCGCGACGACGGGAGCGCGATCGCGGCGACGTACTACGAACTCGGGCGGGGTGAGGCCCTGGAGGGACGCAGCCTGGACGCCCTCCAGTCCGCGCTGCGAGTCGGCGGGATGTGTGCCTGGCGGCAGATGGGCCGCACGGCGGAGGAACTCGGTCTGGACTCCACGCTCGTGGCTGCGCTGGGGGAGCTGGCGTTCCGGACCGTGCACGAGGTCGCCCAGGCGGCCGCGTCGGGGTACGCGGAGGCCCAGCTGCGCAGTTCCGACGAGCTGGAGCGGCGCCGCAGGCGGCTGCTCGACCTGCTGCTGGAGGACGGGCCGGTGGCGCTGGAGGCCGTGCAGGACCTGGCGCACAGTGCGCGCTGGCCGGTGCCGCGGACGGTCGCCGTCGTGGCGCTCGCGGCGGCGCCGGACCGGCGGGAGGAGGACCGGCCG
>NZ_WWIC01000340.1:0-31586 GCF_009872555.1 Streptomyces sp. SID5643 | reverse complement strand
GTCCTGCTTGCCGTCCTGCTTGCCGTCCTGCTTCCGGTCCTGCTTGCGGTCCCGGTCCGCGCCCTTGCCCTGGTGCCGTCCCTGGTCCGCGTGCTCGTCGTGCCGGCGCTCCCCGGGGCGGGGACCGGCCGAGGACAGGACTCCCTTGCAGTACGTCCACACCCGGCGGCCGTCCGCCGCGTCCCGCAGGGCGCGCCTGCGGTCGAGGCCGAGCCGTTTGCCGTCGCGGAGGTCGCGGCAGGCGGAGGTGATCTCCTCGCGGTGGTCGCCGGAGCGGCCGTCACGGTCGTCCGGCTTCGGGGCCGCGCCGTCGCGCCGCTCGTCCCGGTCCTGAGCGCCGGACCCGCCCGCCGACGAGCCGCCCGGGGCGTCGTCGGGGGTGGAGCCGCCCTGCACGGCGTCGCTCGGCGAGGGCGACACCAGCGGGCGGCTCGGGTGGGTGGCGGCCGAGACGGAGGCTCCGGGCTCGGGCTCGTCACCGCCGAACGGCGCTCTCAGGGCTCCGGTTCCGGTCGCGAGGGCGACCCCGCCGGCCATGCCGACGGCCAGCACGGCGGCCAGGGCGAAGCGCGCGGGACGGGCCCAGCGGGCCCGGCGTGCCCTCCCGCCGCCGCTGCCGCCAGGGGTTCCGATACGGACCAGCCCCGCGTCGGCGATCCCGGCCGTGTCCTGTCCGCCGGTGGCCGCACGCGCCGCGGTCGCGTCGGCGCGTTCCGCGCGGGCCTTGCGGAAAGCGGCTACCGCGGCGGCCTCGCCGGGGAGTTCATCACTGGTCAGCGGAGGTTTGGCGGACAGTGCGCCGAGGGTCCTCGCGAGGTGTTCGGCCTCGTCCCGGCCGGCGCCTTCGACAGCTCCGGGTGGCTCTCCGCTCAGCAAACGCTCCGCCGTTTCGCGGTCCAGCCACCTGTACTGCTCGTCGGCCATCACACATCCTTCTGCGTCCGCGCAACGCTACGCGTCACACCTGCGGACGTCACGGCACCGCCGCGTGGTTCTCGCTGGGGTGGCAGGGCGTCGAGCACCCCGGCCGATTCCGGATCGGCCTGCGGGTCGTCGCCGAGCAGTTCGGCGAGCCGCTTCAGACCCCGGTGCGCCGCCGTGCGGACCGCGCCCGGACGCTTGCCGAGCGTCTCGGCGGCGGTCTTCGCGTCCAGCCCCACCACCACGCGCAGCACGACCGCCTCGGCCTGGTCCTGCGGCAGCCGGGAGATCAGGGAGAACGCGCCGTCGGTGGCGAGCGCCTCGATGGCCTCGCCGGCGGTGTCCGACTCGGCGGCCCGGCCGGTCAGCTCGGTCTCGTCACCACCGATCGCGGGCCGGCGCCCGCGCATGCGTATGTGGTCCAGGGCACGGTTGCGGGCGATCCGGGCGGCCCAGCCGCGGAACCGGTCCGCGTCGCCGGTGAACCGCTCCAGATCGCGGGCTATCTGGAGCCACGCCTCGGATGTGACGTCCTCGGCGTCGGGGTCGCCGACGAGCGTCCGTACGTACCCGAGCAGCCGCGGATGCACGGTGCGGTACACAGTCCGGAACGCGTCTTCGTCTCCGTCCTGTGCCGCGCGCACCGCGGCGGTCAGCTCCGCGTCGTCCCCCAGCACCGCGCGCCCTTCTGCGCCTCGACCGGCGCCGCTCTCGCGGACCGGGTTCTCGCCGTCGTGGTTGCCCCATTGGTGGTTGCGGTCACAAGCCCGCAGGTGGTTGCGGTGGTCATGCCGTCTTCGCTGTTGGCGCGAATGGCACGTTACGACCTGAAACCACTCCCCGTCCATGTCCGTCCGAGATGCAACTAAGCCGTGACGCGGCGGGGTGTGACAGAAAACGCACACCGGGCGCTGTAGGGAGTACGGGCCGCCGCGCGGCCCGTGCCGCGCGACGGCCGGGGCCTCTCCTGTGGGGGGTGGCGGCCTCGGCCGTTGCCAAGGCAGGTGCCGGCGGATGTGCGTCCCGCCCGGCGGTGCCGGACGGCGCTCCGTGGAATCCCTTATTCCTGACGGCCGTTGGGCCGGCCTTCGGGCTGGGGGCGCTTGCCCTCGCTCCCGCTCCTGCCCGCGCCGCTGTCCGGCCCGTCACCCGCGCCGTTGTCCTGCGCGTTGTCCGCACCGTCGTTCGCGGCGGGTGCGCCGTCGTCCTCGGCGGGCCCGTCGTTCCCCGAGCCGCCGCTCCCGGCCTTCGGCTCGTCCTTGCGCTCGGTGCAGTACGCCGTGACGTTCCTCTCACCGCCGGCGGCGGCCACGAGCCGCTGCCAGGCCGTCGCGTCCATGGCGTTGCCGCGTCCTCCGACACGCTCGAAGACGTCGCAGTGGGCCTCGGTGTCCTGGGCGGGGTCCGGCCGGTCCGGGTGGGCCGGCGAAGAGCCGGCGCCGGTGCCGGGGCTGTGGCTGCCGCGGGGAGGCCGCTGCGCCGGGTCGCGCGGGGCGCTGCTCGGCGCGGGCGAGCGGTCGGGGGTGTCCTTCGGGCCCTCGTCGGAGGACCCGGCCACGCCGATCGCCGCCACGGCGACCCCGCCCAGCGTGAGGCTGGCGAGCAGCACGGAGAGCGTCGTCTTCAGGGACCGCCCCAGGTGGCGCCGCTCCTTGGCCCGCCAGTCGTCCCGGCGGCGGATGCCGGTCCGCAGGGTCCGGGCGTCCCGGGCGGCCCGGAAGGCGGCCACGGCCCGCTGTTCGGCCTCCGTGTCGACGGCGTCCCGGACGAGGGAGGCGATGATCAGCGCCTCCACGTCGGAGTCGAGGAGGGCGTGACGGGAACCACGGCCGGACAGCCCGCCGTCGCTCTGCCGTTCACCCATGTCCGTTTCCGTTCCTGCTCGATCCGATCGATCCGTGGGCCCCGGCGGCGCCGCCCGGCCCGCCGAGTCCCAGTACGTCACGCCGGTCCGCCCTGTTCAGGGCGCCGGATCCGCGTGACCCGCCCGGCCCGTGAGCGAAACCGCTGATTCCGCTCACGTCGACTCACCCAGCGTCCGGGGAGGTTCATCCGTCACACTCTTCGCCGCGCCCAGCTGTCCGGCGAGGCGTTTCAGGCCCCGGTGGGCGGCCGTGCGCACCGCGCCCGGCCGCTTGCCCAGCACCCGTGCGGCGGCCGGCCCGTCGAGGCCCACCACCACCCGCAGCAGCACGGCCTCGGCCTGGTCGCGCGGCAGCCCCCGGACCAGCTCCAGGGCGCGTTCGGTGGAGAGGGCCTCCAGCGCCTGGTCGTGCGTGCTCTGCGGTCCGGGCAGTTCCAGGACGTCCTGCTCCAGCGCGGACGACCGGGGCCGTACCCGCTGCCGGCGCAGATGGTCCAGCGCCCGGTGCCGGGCGATGGTCGCCGTCCAGCCGCGGAAGCCGGCCCCGTCGCCCCGGAACCGCCCGAGGTCCCGGGCGATCTCCAGCCAGGCGTCGGACGCCACGTCCTCCGCGTCGTCCCCGACCAGGCCGCGCAGATAGCCGAGCAGTCCGGGCTGCACGAGCCGGTAGGCGACCGCGAAGGCCGCCTCGTCACCCTGCTGGGCCTTCGCGACGGCCGCGCCGAGTTCCCCGTCGTACGCCTGTCCGCGCCGGCGTTCCGTTCCCTGACCCAAGTACCGTCCTCGTCCGTGCCGGCTGCGCGTCCTCCCACGGTCATCAGCGCCGGTCGGCGCGGAAGTGTCACAGCGCGTCAGGCTCCGGGCGGCGACGACCGTTCGGGTCAACCCCGCCCGCCGTCCTCGGGAGCCCGGCCCCGGGGAGGTTTCGGCCAAGTGACGCACCGGGGAGCTCTGCTCGCGATGCAACCGCCCACGAAAGGCGAGCGCCGTATGACACCCCGCCTCCTGCGCACCGCCGTCGCCACCGCCCTGGCCCTCGGTGCCCTCGGCCTGACCCACCCCGCCCGGGCCACCTCCTCGGACGGGGTGCACACCGTCCGGGTGCCGGAGGGCGATCCCCACGAACGGTCCCTCGCCCCCCGCACCTCCGAGCCGTTCAGCCTGATCGGAATCACCTGGGACGACCCGGACGCGGCCCTGGACGGCACCGCCGAGGTGCGCACCCGCTCCCAGGAGAGCGGTGCGTGGAGCGCGTGGCACTCCCTGGAGACCGACGTCCGTACGCCCGAGCTGGGTCCCGACCGCGACCGGCCCGGGGTGCGCGGCAGCACCCAGCCGCTGTGGACGGGGCCCTCGGACGGCTTCCAGGTGCGCGTCTCGGGCGACCGCCTGCCGGCGGGGCTGCGGGTCGAACTGGTCGACCCCGACGCCGGGTCGGGCGCCGTGCACACCGCGGTCGTCGAGCCGGACGACATCGGGCCGGGCATCGCCGGACCGGCCGCCGGGCCGCTCTCCGCCGAGCGTCCCGTCGTGACGTCGCGCTCGGCCTGGGGCGCCGACGAGTCCCTGGTGAAGGACCCGCCCACGTACACCGGCGACACCCAGGCGATGTTCGTCCACCACACGGCGGGCACCAACAACTACGCCTGCTCCGAGTCGGCGTCGATCGTGCGCGGCGTGTTCCTCTACCACGTGCAGAGCAACGGCTGGAACGACATCGGCTACCACTTCCTCGTCGACAAGTGCGGCACCGTCTTCGAGGGCCGTGCGGGCGGCATCGACAAGCCCGTCCTCGGCGCGCACGCCTACGGGTTTAACACCGCCACCAGCAGCGTCTCGGTGCTCGGCGACTACTCCACGGCGGCCACGAGCGCCGCGGTGCGCGAGTCGGTCGCGAAGGTCGCGGCGTGGAAGCTCGGCCTCTACGGCATCGACCCGACCGGGACGGTCGTACTGACTTCCGGTGCCGACAACGGCAAGTACAAGCTGGGGCAGAAGGTGACGTTCCACCGCATCTCCGGGCACCGCGACGGCTACCCGACCGCGTGCCCCGGCCAGAGCCTCTACGACGACCTGCCCGAGATCCGCACCCTGGCCGCGAACGCGGGCAAGCCGGCCGCGCCGGCCGCTGAACCGCTCGGACCCCCGGCCGAGGCCGCGGACGAGGACGAGGACGTACTCGTCCGCTGACGCTACTGCCGGGACCCGGTGCTCACCGCGTCCCGGCACAGCAACCGCAGCGAGCCGTGGCCGGCGTAGCAGCGGCGGGCCTCGTCGATGGGGTCCCACAGGCGCCCGTCGGGGGTGCGGATCCAGTGGTCGCCGCCGGTCGCCCACCACTCGGCGCCGGTCTGACGCACGATCACCTCACCGGTGTAGGCGCCGAAGCCGCGCAGTACCTGATGGACCGCGGCCTCGGGCGCTCCCTCCCGCCGTATCCCCTCGATCATCCGGTCGATGCTCCACAGACTCTGTGCCGAGTAGTCGAGGCGCAGCCGTGCTCCCTCGCGCATCGTCGCCACTGTGTCCGCCGCCCATCGCAGCGGCTTCGCAGCCGCCGATGGCCTGGTCTCCGCTTGAGTCGTCACATCCCGGAAAGCGCTGCGGCGAAGCGTTTCGTCACCCGGATCCCGCGACTTCCCCGAAGCGGCGCAGGACCGCCCCACCTCGCCCAAAGGACAGTCACAGGACCCTCCCAGGAACGGGGTTTAGGCCAGTGGGCGCCCAGAGGCCCGCTCCGTCAGCCCTGCTGCCGGCTCCGGCGGGAGACCACCGCGCGCAGCACCCGCCGCCCCTCCGTCGACACCTCCAGCGCCCGGCGCAGCCCGGCCGGGCCGTGTCCGGCCAAGACCTCCAGGACGACGACCTGGCGGCGCAGTTCGGCGGCGACGAGGGGTGACATGCCGTCCGTACGGCCCTCGCGGCGTGAGTCGACGGACGAGGCGTCGTCCTGGGCGGTGTCCAGGAGCCGGTGGATCTGGAGGGAGGCGACGGAGCAGGCGTCGGCCCACACCCGCAGTCCCGGTGCGGAGCGCTCTGCGGGAGCGGCCTCCAGCATCCGGTGCGCGAGCACGGCCGCCTCGTCCCCGGCACCGGCCGTGTCCAGCTTGCAGCGCGCCTGCTCCAGCCGCTCGCCCCACTCACCGGCTCCGGCGTTGTCGCCGAGGCTCGCCCACACCGGGCGCAGGGTCTCGTCGTCGCCGCCCAGCAGGGGCACGCACCGATCGAGACAAGCCAGTCCGCTCGCGGCCAGCCCGCGTTCGTCGGCCTGTGCGATCAACTCCACCAGGCTCATCCACGCCTCCCTCCGCGGGCCTTGTCCGGGGCCCGATCAGGCCGCCACCAGCCCTCACCCCTCACGGAACCCGCACTTCCCCTTACTGCGTGCAACAGCCCCGGAGTGTCACAGGGGCACCACGCCCAGTCTGTCGAGGAAGCGGAACAAGAGGTTTTCGGCCAGGGGGTCGGGGTCTGACGTCAGTACGGCCACGAGGGCGTCGGCGTTCACGTCGTACCCGGCCTCGGCGGCCCAGCGCACGGCGCGCTCGGCGGCGTCACCGGGCTCCAGGAAGTAGTCCTCCAGCGTGAGGCCCTCACGGCCCGCCCCCAGGTACCCGGCCATCGCGGAGCGCGCGAGACAGGTCGTCCACGCCCCGCTCTGCGGGGCCGCGGCCTCCAGCACCACGCACTCGCTGTTCATGACGTACCCGAAGAGCGCGGGCGCCCCGGTCTCCCGGGCCAGGGCGTTCATGTTCCCGATGTCGCCGTCGCTGCTCGGGTACTCCCACACCTGCCATCCGCCCGGCGCCGAGGCGCGCTGCGTCGGGTCCTCCCCGGCCCCCGACAGCGCGTCCAGCTCCGGCAGCGGCCGCTCCCCGCGGCCCACGACGAAGTATCCCCAGTAGCCCATGTCCCGGTTCCCCCCGGCATATTCGACTCCACTCGCGCGAGAAGACCACCACAGCCGTACGGGAGTTCGCAGCCGTATGAGCCAATTCGTTCCGGTCAGCCGAGCCTGTCCGCCAGCGCCCGGAACTGCGCCCAGGACAACTCGGGCCGGTCCGGGTCCCACAGCTTCTGGACGGTCGCCCGCAGCGGCATCCGGATCCCGGCCGCGACCTGGGCCTCCGTCTGGGAGTCCGCGAGGTCGCACCAGACGGCGAACGAGCCGCCGAGGATCTGGCCGTCGTAGCGCGCCGGGACGGCCGCGGTGCCGCGCAGCACCCGCGGTGTCCACTGCTCGTAGATCCGCCGGCCCGTCGGGTAGACGAAGGTCTGCGGCTCGCCGAGCACGTAGTACAGGAACTCGTCGTTGTAGTTGATCACCTTGCGGCCGGCCTCCAGGTACTCCAGGGGAGCCCGGGCGCCGATCTCCTTGCCCGTCCAGTAGGCCACCTGGATGTCCTTGGCGGCCTGGACGGAGGTGCCGCGGAAGAAGCCGTCGTTCCAGGCGCGCGGGACGCGCTGGTGCTTGCGAACGGTGTCGGCCCGGTCGTTCAGCCAGCCGGTCGTGAGGTCGGCGACCGTCGCGCCGGAGCCGTACCTCTCCCGGGCGGCCGCGGCCAGCTGCGGGAACGACGCCTCCGGATCGGACCGGGTCAGTGCCTGGTACTCGTCGCCGCCGAGGTGCCACGGCCCGCCGGGGAACAGGTCCGCGTACTCGTCGAGCAGGTCGTCGACGATCTCGGCGCTCTCGGCCTTGGAGATGTCGATGGCGCCCTGCACCGCCGATCCCTGCGCGGAGCGCAGTTGCAGATCGGGGTGGGCGTCGAGGACCGCGCCGAGGTGCCCGGGCGAGTCGATCTCGGGGACGATCGTGATGTGCCGGCTCCGCGCCAGGTCGATGATCTTCCGCACCTGGGCCTTGGTCAGGTGCTGCTGCGAGACGACCTCGGGATGGGAGGAGGACTCGATCCGGAAGCCCTGGTCGTCGGAGAAGTGCAGCCCCAGCTGGTTGAACTTCAGGTCGCCCAGTTCCCGGACGCGGTCCTCGATCCAGCCGGCCGTGAAGTTCTTGCGCGCGATGTCCAGCATGAACCCGCGCTGCGGCTTGGCCGGCTCGTCCTTCACGACGCCCTCGGGTGCCGTGCCGCCGTCGTGGGTCTCCTGTTTGAGCGTGCGGGTGCCGTAGAAGACCCCGGCGTCGGACGGCCCGGCGATCTCCACCCGCCCGTCGCGCACGGTCATCGTGTACGACTCCGGGTTGGCCCCCTTGTCGTCGTTCAGCGCCAGGCGCAGGTCCCCTGCCTTCCTGTCGTCCTTCTCGCCCGCGTACGCCATGCCCAGCTCGCCCGCGACCAGCCGGCCCTCGTCGGCCAGGGCCGGGTCGTCCACGACCACCCGGTTGCCCTTCTCGGGCTTCCAGCCCGGACCGCGCGCCGGTTCGTGGTCGCGCACGGCGGGGATGGTGCGGGGTGCCTCGGACAGGGGGTAGGAGCGCGTCGGACTGGGGGTAGGGGCCGCCTCCGGTGCCTGGTCAGGGGGCGCTGCCGCCGTGGCCCCCTGCGAGGATCTGGCCTCCGAGCCGGTGGACCCGCCGTCGCCGCCCGAGGCCGCCCAGAGCCCGAGACTCACCCCGGCCGCGACCACGACCAGGGCTACAGCCATGGCCACGACCAGCACCTGCCGCTGTTTCTCCTGCTTCGCCGAAGTCCGGCGCCTGTGCTGACTCACTCAGCCAACCTAAAACCCGGGGCCGCATGGCGCGCGTCCACCACGCGTGCCGAATCTCTCCCTCCCGGGTGAAATTCAGGCATCCTTCGGACACGTCATGGTCGTACTCGATAGCGTGAGGTCACATCTCTCACAGCTCGTCCTGCTGACACACGTGACGCCCACGAGGAACCACGCTGCCTGCGCACCGTTTCCCAGACCTCCCCGGCCGACTCGCCATACCGGTGGAGCATTTCAACGCAGCCTCCGCACAGGAGCTGGAGCAGGCCCTCCTGTCCTGCCTGCGCAGCCTTCGCTGGGCCCGGCGCGTCGCGGACCACCGCCCCTACCCGGACGTGGACTCCCTGCTGGCCGCAGCGGACGAGGCGGCCTACGACCTGACCTGGCCCGACCTCACGGAAGCGCTGACGGCCGAGCCGCTGCCCGCCCTCCCGCCGGACACCTACGCCGCGGCCCACACCGCCCTCAGCGCGGCCCACGCGGCCTACGAGGCCCGCTTCGGACATGTGTTCGTCATCTGCCTGGACGGCCTGTCCCCGTCGGAGACCCTGGACCGGCTCCTGGTGGCCATCCGGTCACGATTGGCGAACGATCCGGAGGAAGAGCGGGAGGTGGTCGCCGACGAACTCCGGCGCCTCGCGAGGGAACGGCTGATCAGCGCCCTGAGGGGCGCGGGGCTGCAGTCGACCTGCGGCTAGCGCCGCGTGGGCGCGATCAACCACCGACGGCCCGCACCCCGGCGTCCCACGGACACCGTCCGCCTCTGTGGCCGCACTAGCCCACCAGTACCTCTTTGCGTGCCAGTTTGATCACACCCGGGGACCCCGGCGCAGCCCGGCCGCAGCGCATCGCTACGATGCTGGGGGCCGGTGGACCGTACCCGGCCGGGCCCGACCGACACACCAAGCCGGCGCGGCCCCAATCCCCGCTCCCGGAGGAAACTTCCGTGCCGGCTGGAACGCTGTACCGCGGCCGGGAAGGAATGTGGTCCTGGGTGGCTCACCGAGTCACCGGCGTCCTCATCTTCTTCTTCCTGTTCGTTCACGTGCTGGACACCGCCCTCGTCCGTGTGTCCCCGGAGGCCTACGACACCGTCGTGGCCACGTACAAGACGCCGATCGTCGCGCTGCTGGAGTACGGCCTCGTCGCCGCCATCCTCTTCCACGCGCTCAACGGTCTGCGCGTCATCGCTGTCGACTTCTGGATCAAGGGCGCCCGCTACCAGAAGCAGATGCTCTGGACCGTCGTCGCCCTGTGGGTCGTGCTGATGCTCGGGGCCATCTACCCCGTCCTCGGCCACGCCGCTCGTGAACTCTTCGGGAGCTGACGCCAATGTCCACGTCTGAGAAGACCGCCGCCGGCGTCGGCCCCGTCGAGGGCGGCGCCGTCTACACCGTCGACAACCCGGCGCCCTTCATCGAGGCCCCGCGCAAGCGCACCAAGAAGACCCCGAAGACCACCCGGGGCAACTTCGAGCTGGCCGCCTGGCTCTTCATGCGCCTGTCGGGCGTCGTGCTGGTCGTCCTGGTCCTCGGCCACCTGCTGATCCAGCTCGTGCTGGACGGCGGCGTATCCAAGATCGGCTTCGCCTTCGTGGCGGGCCGCTGGGCGTCCCCGTTCTGGCAGGTCTGGGACCTGCTGATGCTGTGGCTCGCCATGCTGCACGGCGCCAACGGCCTGCGCACCGTCATCAACGACTACGCGGAGCGCGCGAACACCCGGCTGTGGCTCAAGGGCCTGCTCTACACGGCCACGGTGTTCACCATCCTGCTGGGCACGCTGGTGATCTTCACCTTCGACCCGAACATCCGCTAGGCACGGGGCTGCGAGAATCATGAAGATCCACAAGTACGACACCGTCATCGTCGGCGCCGGTGGCGCGGGCATGCGCGCGGCCATCGAGTCCACGAAGCGCAGCCGCACCGCGGTCCTGACGAAGCTGTACCCCACCCGCTCCCACACGGGCGCCGCGCAGGGCGGCATGGCCGCCGCGCTGGCCAACGTGGAGGAGGACAACTGGGAGTGGCACACCTTCGACACGGTCAAGGGCGGTGACTACCTGGTCGACCAGGACGCCGCCGAGATCCTGGCGAAGGAGGCCATCGACTCGGTCCTCGACCTGGAGAAGATGGGCCTGCCGTTCAACCGGACGCCGAACGGCACCATCGACCAGCGCCGCTTCGGCGGTCACAGCCGCAACCACGGCGAGGCCCCGGTCCGCCGCTCCTGCTACGCGGCCGACCGCACCGGCCACATGATCCTCCAGACGCTGTACCAGAACTGCGTCAAGGAGGGCGTGGAGTTCTACAACGAGTTCTACGTCCTGGACCAGCTGATCACCGAGGTCGACGGCGTCAAGAAGTCGGCGGGCGTCGTGGCGTACGAACTCGCCACCGGCGAGATCCACGTCTTCCAGGCGAAGTCCGTGGTCTACGCGTCCGGCGGCTGCGGCAAGTTCTTCAAGGTGACGTCCAACGCGCACACGCTGACCGGTGACGGCCAGGCGGCCGTCTACCGCCGCGGGCTGCCGCTGGAGGACATGGAGTTCTTCCAGTTCCACCCGACCGGCATCTGGCGCATGGGCATCCTGCTGACGGAGGGCGCCCGCGGTGAGGGCGGCATCCTCCGCAACAAGGACGGCGAGCGCTTCATGGAGAAGTACGCGCCGGTCATGAAGGACCTCGCGTCCCGTGACGTCGTGTCCCGCTCCATCTACACGGAGATCCGTGAGGGCCGCGGCTGCGGTCCCGAGGGCGACCACGTCTACCTCGACCTCACGCACCTGCCGCCGGAGCAGCTGGACGCGAAGCTCCCGGACATCACGGAGTTCGCGCGCACCTACCTCGGCATCGAGCCCTACACGGACCCGATCCCGATCCAGCCCACCGCGCACTACGCCATGGGCGGCATCCCGACCAACGTCGAGGGTGAGGTCCTGGCGGACAACACCACGGTCGTTCCCGGCCTGTACGCCGCGGGCGAGGTCGCCTGCGTGTCCGTGCACGGCGCCAACCGTCTCGGCACGAACTCGCTGCTGGACATCAACGTCTTCGGCAAGCGCGCGGGCATCGCCGCCGCGGAGTACGCGCAGAAGGCGGAGTTCGTCGAGCTGCCGGAGAACCCGGCCGAGCTCGTGGTCGAGCAGGTGGAGCGGCTGCGCGACGCCACCGGCAACGAGCGGGTGGCGGAGCTGCGGCGCGAGCTGCAGGAGACCATGGACGCCAACGTCATGGTGTTCCGCACCGAGCAGACGATCAAGACGGCGGTCGAGAAGATCGCTGAGCTGCGCGAGCGCTACAAGAACGTGGCGATCCAGGACAAGGGCAAGCGGTTCAACACGGACCTGCTGGAGGCCATCGAGCTGGGCAACCTGCTCGACCTCGCCGAGGTCATGGCGGTCTCCGCGCTGGCCCGTAAGGAGTCCCGCGGCGGTCACTACCGCGAGGACTACCCCAACCGCGACGACGTCAACTTCATGCGGCACACCATGGCGTACCGCGAGGTCGGCGCCGACGGCTCCGAAACCGTCCGTCTCGACTACAAGCCGGTCGTCCAGACCCGCTACCAGCCGATGGAGCGTAAGTACTGATGGCTACCCCTGTTCTGGACAAGGAAGACGCGGCCGGCAAGCCCGAGCCCGGTTTCGCCGAATCCCCCTACATCACGGTCACCTTCCGCATCCGCCGCTTCAACCCGGAGGTCGCGGCCGAGGCGGTCTGGGAAGACTTCCAGGTGGAGATCGACCCCAAGGAGCGTGTCCTCGACGCCCTCCACAAGATCAAGTGGGACCTGGACGGCACTCTCACCTTCCGCCGTTCCTGCGCGCACGGGATCTGCGGCTCGGACGCGATGCGGATCAACGGCAAGAACCGTCTGGCCTGCAAGACGCTGATCAAGGACATCAACCCCGAGAAGCCGATCACGGTCGAGGCCATCAAGGGCCTCACGGTCCTGAAGGACCTCGTGGTCGACATGGAGCCGTTCTTCCAGGCGTACCGCGACGTCATGCCCTTCCTGATCACGAAGGACACGAACGAGCCGACGCGTGAGCGCTTCCAGACGGCCGAGGACCGCGAGCGCTTCGACGACACCACGAAGTGCATCCTCTGCGCGGCCTGCACCACGTCGTGCCCGGTCTTCTGGAACGACGGCCAGTACTTCGGTCCGGCCGCGATTGTCAACGCGCACCGCTTCATCTTCGACTCGCGTGACGAGGCCGGCGAGCAGCGCCTGGAGATCCTGAACGACCGCGACGGCGTGTGGCGCTGCCGCACGACCTTCAACTGCACGGACGCCTGCCCGCGCGGCATCGAGGTCACGAAGGCGATCGCCGAGGTGAAGCGGGCGCTGATCACGCGCCGCTACTGAGCCCGGCTGCTTGACCGAGAAGGCCCCGTCGCCGCTGGTGACGGGGCCTTCTGGCATATGCCAAACCATCGGGTGAACGAGTCCGGGACCGGACACGCGGGCGGTGTCCGACCTACGATGATGCTCTCGACACCAGTTCCCAGGAGGCACCTGATGTCCGCAGCTTCCGTCGAGCAGCCCTTCCACGACGAAGAGCCGGTCACCCTCACGACCATCGCCGACGAGATCATGGAGCGCCATCCGGGCTACCGCGTCGAGATCATCGGAGGCCATCTCCTCGTGACCCCGTCCCCTGACGGCGCCCATGCTCGCGCGCTGACCAAGCTCATGCGTCCCTTCATGGCAGCCGACCTGGATGGAGGCGAAACCGAACTCCTTCAGGGCGTCGGTCTTTGGCTGCCCATGGAGCCGGAGGACTACGCCATCCCCGATCTTGCGGTCGTGGACGCCGATTTCGAAGACCGTCACGTCGAGAACAACGCCTACGAGCCGGTCTGCTTCCGCATGGTGCTGGAGGTGACCTCCACAAATTGGAAGAACGACCTGAAGACCAAGGTCGCCGCCTACGCCGAGGCGAAGGTCCCGGTCTACGTCATCGTGGACCGCAAGCACCAACGCCTCCACGTCCTGACCGACCCGGTGGGAAGCGGCTACGAGAACCACCGCCCCCACGCCCCCGGCGAGCTCGTCACCCTTCCCGACTCCATCGGCGCCAAGGTGACCCTCGACGTGGCGGAGATCCTCAAGGCCGGCCGGGCGAGGACGAGCGACTGAGTCGCGGCGGTCGCAATCGGCCAGCTCAAAATCGATTCTCGGCCAGCAGGTGTGCTGCCGCTGTGATTGAGGGGACCGGGTGTCACCAGACTGACGCCCATGCGCCCCTGAGGAGAGCCACCGCCGCGCTCGTGGCCGCAGCCGCCGCGCTGCTCCCGGTCCTCCCCACCGCCTCGGCCAGCTCTCTCCGGTCCTCGCCCACCAAACCTTCGACCGCCTTCCCCGCGGCCCGGTTGCCTAAGGCCACGGGTGGACCACTGACACCTCCAACGACACGCTGACGACGCCCGTTCGTCGTCCGGCCACGGCCGCGAACTCCGCGTCCAACTACGGCCGCGCCTTTTTCGTCTTCCCCAGCCTCAAGCCGGATGGCAACAGTTTCTGGGCCCGGCTTCGCGAACTCACCGACCTTGGTCCGGCCGCTCGGCGGCCAGTACGCGCCTACCCAAAAAGGTCAACTTCTACGACGTCGGCCCGACCTCGGTCCGACCGGGGACTGGACATCCAGGAAGACCTCGGCCCCGGCGACGGCCGGCACATGGCAGTGCGTCGAGTACCACCTGAACGGCCACCGACAGCTGCGTAACCGTTTACTTCGACGGCGGCGTGCCCGGCGCGACCTGACCGTCTCCACCAACCAGCACGGCCGCACATCGGACCCGTTCGCCTTCCCCAGTTGAGACGCCCGATCCGGCCATTCAACCACGCCCGGTGACCGACTGATCTTCGTTCAAGACCCCGGTCGGCGTGACCGTCTCGCGCCCCGTCCCCACCCCTGATATCCCCGAACTCGAAAAGAGCCGCATCATGCGCGCCCACCTGGCCCGCGTTGACGCGGTGCTCGTCCAAACCCTCATCGCCGCCGCGCTGTCCTTCGCCCACCTCCACGACGTCGCCGTGGCGGCCGGACAGGGCGGCTGGAAGGCGGGGGACTCCTCGGCCATGCCCACATCGGCACCGCCACCGTCTACGCCCACGTCCGGCTCCGTCTCCAGTGCGACGCCATCAGCGCCTTCGGTCGCGCTCTCGACCATCCCTGCCGTCATCTACTGCCGTCACAGCGCTCAGATGCCCCACCAGATAACGCCTGGTGGGGCATCTGCCTCAGCACATACCAGATCTGTCGCAGCTAAGGGCAGAATCAGCAGCTATCCCCCGGAAGGAATCCGTTGCAACAATTCCCCCTGGAGGAACTGCATAAATCCCGCGAAATCTTGCGCAATCACCTGCACGCCAGACGCTTCAACCTCATAGGCAGGGCCAACGAGAGCTCCGCCTTCGAGGCGGACGATCTCTCCCGTTCTTCGATCGGCAGCAAACAATGCACCGCCCCCATCGGAGCCAAATACCGCGATCTCTCTATCCGGTTCGCTAATCAACCGCGTCGGCTGAGCTCCACTCAGACCGTCAACGACATCCTCGGCGGCGTCAACAAAATACCCAACCCCGACATCAGGTAGGGAAATTCGCGCAACGTGAGAATAAAACTCGACCAAATCTCGCGCACCCGAATTACTCAAACCCGTCGCGAGCGAGTCACGGCCACTACGGTCAGCGGCTCTTGAAACACAATGCCCGCCTGGTGGATATCCATATGCGGCCTCAAACCCCGCGACGAACCGTGAGACCAGGCGCAACATTTCGTCGATCCAACTATCAACGCCAGAAATAGGCACCGTATCCCCTATCAATCTGCCCAGCGTAGTCTTCGATTTGTGCTCGCGTGGGGTTCGGATTCAAGTCACGGAACCATTTCCATTGATTGGTTATCTCTTGATGGACGTTGGCTCCACGGGACTTCATTCTACTGCCTGGAACTCCACGCATGTTGGACGGGGCGTCGAAGTCGAAGTCACTGAACTCCGGGTGGTTTCGATACTCCTGCGGGATGGCATGGTGGGCATCCCAATCATCCGGCAACCGCTTCATGCCGCTACGATGCAAGTACGCCTGGAACCGGCCTCGGTAGTTGCCGATGTCGATCGTGGGAGCTTCAGGTGCCTTACCTGCAGGACATCCGTTGCTGTTGTGAACGAGGACCGGAGTCTGTCCCGCCAGCACATAGTACGTATGCAGGTCATCAACCGTCAGGTTGTATGTCCGTGCGTGCTTCGTGAACGGCCGGTTGCCCGTGACGACGGCGGTGTCGCCGTCGTCCGTGAGCAAGGTCATGCCCTGCTTGAGGTCGGACGCCTCGATCCAGTCCTGCTCGGACGGGGACCAGAACGGGTGCTCGTGGGTGGCGGTGAGTTTTTCGACGCCGTCTTCGGTGGCTATGGACAGCTCGTTGAAGTACTTGTCGCTATCGGTACGGATGAGTCGCGTGACCTTCCGAGGGCCGGTCTCGCCCGTTTCGGGGTCGGTGGCCTGGACGGCCTCGCCGACCTCGATGTCCTCGATGTCCTGGGTGGAGCCGTCGGCCATGAGGACGTCGGTGCCGGCCAGGAAGCACTGGCAGTCGCGCAGCGGCTTGGCCCTGCCCCGGGCACCTGCCCCCGGGATGCCCCGCCCGCCCCAGCCGAACTCGAAGAAGCCACCGGCCACGACCTGCATGAAACTCGCGGCGGTGCCCTCAGGGCAGTCCTTGCCACCCCGGCAGGCCATGTACAGCCAGCGCTGCACCTGCCTCTGCTGGGCGGGATTGGTCCGATCGCCGAGGTACTCGGGCGTGGACCAGTTGGTGCTCCTCGTGCCCATCCACAAGTCGTAGAAGCGGTTGCGTACCTTCTGCCAGCCCGGGAAGCTCTTCTTGATGTAGACGCCCGGGAAGATCTGACGCTTGCCGGTTCCGGGAACGACGTGTTCGTAAGGCAGTTCCTGGTAGACAGGGCTCGACTTGGCCGGCTTGGTCACCTCGCCATTCGTGGCGCCGCCTTTGCCTTCGCCCCCGCCGCACAGATCAACAGGGCACAGGCCGGAAGGATCTGACTGGCTGACAGGGCTGTTGTTGGCGTAGGCGTACCCGTTCATCTGCAGTGGGTCCGCCAGGTCGATGATCGGGTCGGCTGATAGGAAGCGGCCCGACGTCTGGTCGTATTCGCGGGCACCTATGTGCGTCAGGCCCGTGGCCGTGTCGTCGATGCCCACGCCCAAGTAGCTGCGCTTGTTGGGCCAGGCGGCCGGCTTCGTGCCGCGGGTCTCGCCGTACGGTTTGAACGCGCGGCGGGTGACCGGCTGGCCGGTCGTGAGGTCGACCGAGGTGTTGGCCGTGCCCAGGTGGTCGGTGAGCAGCGTGCTGACCTTGTGGCCCGTGGTCGAGCCGTTGGTCGCCGTGCGAACCACCGTGGGGGCGCCTGGCTGTACGTAGGAGCGGGACGCACGGGTGATCGTGCCCGATGCGTTCGTTGTCACCTCGGCGTCGCCCAGGTAGAGCGTCGAACCGGACCCGGAGTTTTCCAGCAGACGGTTGCCGTCGGCGTCATAGACGTACGTCGTCTTCTTGCCGTCGTCCGTGATGGAGTCGAGCTTGTTCTCCGGTGTCCAGGCCAGTGTCTGTGTGGTGTTGTACAGGTCTCGGACGGTGGTGTTGCCCGTGGCGTCGTAGGTGTAGGCGCTGTCCTTGCCTGTCGGCGTGGAGCTGATCCACGTCATGGTGTGCGGCTGCGGCTTGTACGACGTCGTGCCACTGCCCGCGACGGTCTTGCCATAGCCGTACGCGTAGGTGAGGTCCTTCGTCGCGTCCGCCGGGTCGTGCTCCGTGAGCGTCGCCCGGTTGCCGAGCCAGTCGAAGGTGAAGGACTGGTTGTAGGCCGTCGTGCCCGTAGCCACGGTGTCCTGGGCGGGGGCCGCCGCCGCAAGCGTCGAAGCAAGGGAGTCGTCAGGGGTCGAGGCGTCCGACTCGGCATCGGCGGCGTCGGCGACCGGGCCCGAGGATGTCGCGTAGGTGGTGCGGTGGCCCCAAGCCGTGCCGTTCGCCGACTTGCAGCCCGTGCCGCCGCCGGTCGGTTCGATCTTCGACGTCCAGGCGTGCGTCAGTTCGCCCATCACGTCGTAGGTGAAGCACTGGGTGTCCCATGTGCTGCCCGTCGCCTCGCTGAGCTTGCGCGCGTTGGAGGTGATGGTGCCGGTCGCGTCGTAGGAGTAGTAGCTGTCCGTGATGCGGTGCGGGCCCGCTGTCTCCCGGTCCGCCACCGTGCGCTGGAGGCGGCCGGTGTGCGAGTCCACGAAGTTGGTGGTCCAGACGCGGTTCGGCTGTGCGCCCGAGACCGTGCGCAGCACCTCGCCGTAGGGCGAATAGGTGGCGTCGGCGGTGTACCAGGTCAGGCCCGAGGTCGACTCGGGCATACCGTCGCCGTTGTAGCGCGTGACGACCTTCTCCTTGGCCAGGCCGCCGACGGCCGGCAGGGCGACCGACTGGGGCTTGCCCGTCGGGGTGTAGGTGTACGCGTAGGGGTAGGTGCCGGAGAGTCCCGTGGTCATCGCGTTGGCCGGAATGACCGTTTCGCTGCCGGTGATGCGATATTCGGAGTCGTAGCCCGTGACGCGGTTGACGTAGTCACCGCTGTCGGTGTGCCGCTTGGACGATGCGGCTTGGCCGATACCGCCGGGGGCTTCGTCGTAGGTGTACTCCTTGACCGGGGTGGCGCCTGCGGATCCCTGCCGGACGTACCTGGGTCGACCGAGGACGTCGTACTCGGTGAAGGTCTCCTGACCGCGAGCGTTCCGGACGCGGTTCGGTCGGTCCGCCGTGTCGTACCAGGTCTCCGTGCTCCCCGTGTCGGGGTCTGTGGCGGAGGTCAGCCGGCCCCGGGCGTCGTAGGAGTACGACCAGACGTTGCCGGCCGGGTCGGTGACCTTGTCGCGGTTACCGCGGGCGTCGTAGCCGTACGTGGTGGTGCGGCCCGCGGTCGCGCTGGAGGCATCCTGGGTGAAGTGCCTGACGGATGTGGTCCGGCCGAGGGCGTCGAAGTAGGTGCGTGTCCTCGGGGCCGTGGAACCAGGCGGGTTCACCGTCTTGCTGACGGCGTCGTAGAACGTGAAGGTCGCGTACTTGTAACCGCCGCCCTGGTACACGGAGGCTCGGGCTTCGCGCTCCAGGCCGTCGTAGCGGTACTGGGTCCAGGACGGGATCAGCGAGGTGGATCTGGGCCTGAAGAGCGTCGTGTCGGGCTGGCCCTTGGCCAGGTAGGCGCCGGTCTTCTCGGCGACCAGGCCATGGTCGTTGTATTTGATGTCCGCGATGATCCGGCCGGGCCCGTGGGCCTCGACCTGCTTCTGGACCTCGCGCGCCAGGCCGTCGTAAACGGTGACTTCCTGAGCGTAGGAGCCGTCGTCCTTGAGTGTGCCGACGGATACCGCGGCGGGCTTGTTCGCGCTGGATGTGGCGGTGGCCGGCTGGTAGGCGACGACGACGTTCGGTGACTTTCCGCCGGCCGAGCGGGACGGGGTCCAACCCTTCACCAGGCGGCCGAGTGCGTCGTACTCGCTGCGCGTCACTCGGCCGTTGGCGTCGGTGACCGTCACCGGCAGGCCCCGGCCTGGGTCGTACGTCGTGGTGACGGTGTGTCCCTTGGCGTTGATCGTCTTGGTCGTGGTGACCGGACCACCGGTCTCGGGCGTGTATCTCGTCTCCGAGGTGCCCGACCCCGGCTCGGTGACGGTGCGGACGCGTCCGAGAGCGTCGTACGTCGTCTCGGTGGCGACCGAGTACGAGGTGCCCATGCCGTCGATCTCGGCCACAGTGGTGGGCATGCCCTTGGTAGGCACCGCGCCATGGGCCAACTTGTCGTAGCTGTACTGGCGGGCCGACTTCAGTTCGGTGGCCGGCTCAGCGGTGGCGTAGCCGGCGCAGGACGTACCGGTGGTGCGCTGTTCCTTCGGCAGGCCGATGAGCCAGGCCGTGGTGTTGTGCAGGTAGGACACCTTGGTGCAGCTCTGGTCCGAGAGGACCTCGGAGGAGCCGCTCGGCTTCACGACGGCTGTCTCCACCTGGACGGGCAGGCCGTACGTGTCGTCGGGCGTCGTGAGGGTGCGGACGGCACGCCAACTCGATCCGATCTTCTGGATCTCGTCCGACCGTGTGGTGCCCGTGCGATGGGCGAGCAGCGGATCGGCGGTCGTCGCGTCCTCGTTCTCACGGGCGCGGGACGCTGTTTCCTTGGACCACGGGAAGTTCAGCGTGCGCTTGGAGACCTCGCCGCCCGAGTCGAGGTAGGCGATGGTTTCGGCGGCCATGCCCGCGTATTGCGGTTGGTCGTCCGCCAGCAGTGTGTACTTGCCCTCGGAGTCCTTGACCTCGCCCCCCGTGCCCAGGAAATAGCGCGTCACAGACTGTGACTGGGACTGGGGAACGCCCGGCTCGGAACTGGTCCTGCTGCCCTTCCTGACCGTGACCTGCCGGTGTCCCCGCCAGTCGCTGTACGTCCGCAGAGCGGGACGCGTGAACTCGTCATCGCTCTTGGCCCACGCCGGGCCCGCGTACGTGTACATCGTGACGGTCGGTTTGCTGTGCGAGGTGACCTTGTCGGTCTCGGTCACCGACGACACCACGTACTTGTTGAACCAGGACTTCGCCGGGGTCTTCTCGTCACCGTCGGGTGACCAGCGCACCGGGTAGCAGGTGCCGTTGTTCTCGCCCTTGTCCTCGGCGGGTTCGCTCGCGCACCCGCCGGTGTACTCGACCTCGATGTCTCCGCCGTACTCGGTGGAGACCGTTCCTATGCGGGGGCGGGTGAACGCAGGGCGCTGGTCGCTCTTGCCCGTGAGTACCAGGTTGGGCAGCTGGCGGTCTTTGAGCCGAGCACGCAGCGGTGACGAGGCTCCGACCGTGTAGGGGGCGAAGCTGATGCCGTCCTTGGACTGGAGGGTGCCGGTGGTGTCGCCCGGGCCGTAGCCGGTGCGGGTGATCGAGTTGAGCCAGAGCCCGGGTGACGTGTCGTACCAGTCCTCCGGGAAGGACTGGTGCAGCGTGTACGTGTCCACCTTGCCGAGGCCGGTCTGCCCGGGACGAGCCGCCCTCGTGGTCACCGTGTCCAGACGCAACTGCGTCCAGAAAGAAGGGAACGGCGGACACAGCTTGGAGGTGGACTTGCAGTTGAGGTTGCCGGGAGTGTCCCACCACGGCCTGTACGCGCCGGGGTCGTCCGTCTTGGCGAAGTTCGCCGCGTCGCACGCCGACTCGGATCGCAGGCACCGTTGCTTCACGCCGAAGGTGACAGTGGCCGACGGTGTGGTGAGGGTGTCCGGGCGCAGCCCGTACTCGATCGCAGTGGGGTAGGCGTAGCGGTCGTACTGTTCCGGCGACTTGAACTTCTTGCGGATCGCGTAGTGGTTGGTCTCCTGCTTCCAGTTGACGATCATCGTGTTGCCGTTGACGTCGACGACCTTGTCGAGACCCCAACGCCAGGCCTGCCGCTTGCCGGAGCCGCAGCGCGAGTCGGCGAAGGCGTCGGCGTGGCACGGCTCCCCGGGGTGATTGCCGAAGACCGGCACGGTGGAGACCGAGGAGGTGTCGGCGTGACCTCCGCCCACGCTGTTCTGGCCGTAGTGGTACTTGGTGCCGTCGGTCGTGGTGACGACCCAGTACTCGCCGTTGTCGTCTCCGTTGCTGCCGCCGACGCGGTGCTCGACCCGGGTGCCGTCGTCCTGCTGTGGACGGTAGATTTCCGTGTCCTTCTCCGGGTCACTGCCCGAGCCCGCGTCCCGCACCAGCTCGGTCGTCCGGCCGTTGAGCGACATCACCGCGTTGTAGGACACCCAGCACAGGTCGGACGTCTTGTCCTTCTTGGCGGTGTTGTTGGGCGTGCCGGCCTTGAGCGTCTTGCGGTCGTCCCGGCAGGAGCGGTAGCGGCGCTCGATGTGGCCCGGGTCGTAGGACCAGCCCTCACCGATCCAGGAGGCCTGGGGCGAGGACACCGCGGTACGCCCGTCGACGGTGTGCGAGCTGTAGTTGAAGGAGATCGTCGGTGTCGGGCCGGCCGGCGGGCTCGGCACGGTCAGCGGATAGGACCAGTTGAAGGCGCCGGATGAACCGCCTGCCTCCCACTTCCCGTCGGAGGCGAGCGGCGTCGCCTTGAAGGTGCCGCCACCGCTGTTGCCGGAGTCGACCACGCCGACGACTGCGGTGCTTCCTGCGGCGGCCACGGGAATCGCCGCGGATGCCCGCTGGTAGGACGCCTGCATCACACCGGACGAGCCGGTCCCGGACGAAGGGGCGGCAGCAGGTGTGACCGTCCCGTCAGCCGCCGGGTCGACGGTCGCGGTGAGCGACTCTGCCGCCGTGTCGTTGGTCGTCTCCAGCTCCTCGTACGTCTGGCACGCCTCGTCGTCCGGCGTGGTCCAGTAGCAGTCGGGGAACGCGACGAAACGCAGACGGGACGCCCAGTCCGCGCCGTAGAGGTTCTTGAATTTGGCGTAGTCCAACTTGACGGAGACGGGCACCGATCCGCTGTCGGGTGCCTGAACCAGCAGGAGGGCGCCCTCCACTCCCTGGGCGACCGCCGAGGACCTGTCCGGGATCGTGACCTGCCATGTGCCGGTCGGCATCGGCTGGTCCGGGGCCTGACCGAGGCTGACGGGCAGCGCCCCCACCGGATTGAGAGCTGCCGGCTCGGCGGCGGCGGCCTTGCGGGCCGACGTGGGCGTCGTCGTCGAGCCGAAGGTGACCGTACCTGTCTGGTTGGAAGGCGGATTGATCGTGCCGGTCGGGGCGGCGAGCAGATCCTCGGGTACGTCGGCCTTCAGTGTGCTGAGGTGCCGACTGAACTCTCCGCCCGGAACGGGCTCGTCACGTTCGAGTTCCTCGAGCGTCAGTGTTTCGCGCCCGACTTCCTCCCTGGCCGGATCCGGGGGAAGGGCCAATGCCGGTGCGGGCAGCAGCCCCAGCAGCAATGCGGCAGCGGTCACCGGCACGGCGGTGAACGTCAGGCGAGGCTTGCGGGCATGCGAAAGTCGACCGAACACGGCGAGGTCCCCCGGACCACTGGAAGCGGGACCGGCGACGGACCACGCGTGACGACGTATCAGACAGCGGAAGATTCTGTGATCACCCTGTGAAGGAAAGCCAGAGATGACGCTCCGCTGTGATCATCATCACGGAAGGTAGCGGGTTGTTGCATGATGAATGCAGACCAAAGCGGAAAGCGATTCACGATGGAACACTCGACTCATATCCGAGTCTTGGCATGAACTGAGTCATTACGCAGCAATTGCTCGCGTGCATGGCCCCGGTTTGAGCGCTTCGCGGCCTTTGCGGGGAGCCGATGACGGGGCGTTCACCGCAGCGCGAGCCACCCTTCCTTCCCTTACGGGACACGGGGCCACGTTCCTCAATCCGGCTCCCGGAAATCTCCACAGGGTGACGACAGATTCCTCATAGGTCATCATCGGCTGGCCCGGCTGCGCCTTGTACGCGCCGGTACCAAGGGGGACTAGGGGGAAGGGGAACCCGCCCGATGACGCGCAACTGGCGCCCGAGGCCGGGCCGTCGAGGCAGTGTGGTGCTGCTCGCCACCGCTGTCGCCGCCACCGGCATCGTCTACGCGGGACTACGACTGGACGGCGGTCCTGCTCCGGACGACCGCGACCCCTGGTCGGGCTCGAGCACCGTCACGGAAGCCAACGCCGTCAGGCAGGCGGCGCGGACCGGGAAGCCCGTCGAGGTCACGGCCGACCGCACCGCCCGTTCCACGACGTGGGCCCGGCCTGACGGCTTGATGGCCAAACAGCTCCACTCCACGCCCATGCGCGCCAAGGTGGGCGGCGAGTGGAAGAAGGTCGATCCGAATCTGCGCCGTACGGGGAGCGGGTGGGAGCCGAAGGCCACCAACACCCGCATGGTGTTCTCGCCCGGGTCCGGGGAACAGGACGGACAGCGAGCGTCCCGCTCCACGATGCGACGGGTGTCCCTGGTACGGCGGGCAGCCGCTGACGCCGCCGAGAATCCGCTGGTCACTCTGTATGTGGGTGCCGGCAACGAGTACAAGATCCAGCTCACCTGGCCTGGCCCCGTCCCGACCCCGATCATCGACGGCAACCGTGCGCTGTACCCCGAGATCTTCCCCGGCGGGGACCTCGTGCTCACCGCCGACGACGACGGCTTCGGTCAGCTGATGGTGCTGAAGAATCGTCAGGCGGCATCCGACCCGCATGTCCGGCAGTTGGTGTACGGCCTGCACTCCGCGCAGCTGACTTTCCGTCTCGACCCGGTGACCGGAATCGTCAGCGCCGAGAACGCCGATGACGAAGAAGTCGCGATGTCGCCCACCCCGCTGATGTGGGACAGCAGCGGACAGCCGGCCGTCACCGATGGCGGTGTCGGAGCGACGGCCCAACCGACCGGGTCCGAGACCCCCGACCCGGCGGACACAGGCGGGCTTCCCGACGAGAGCCCGAGCCCGACCGCCGAAGAGGAAGCCGTCGAGTCCGACGAGCAGAGCGACACGGACGTCGAGGTGCTCCCATCGGCGAGCGACAGTTCTGCCCCTGAACCGGCAGAGTCGCCGCTGCCCTCAGCGCCGGCGGAACCGACTCCGGCACCGTCGCAGTCGGGTTCCGCCGCGACGCTCGGTCTGCCCTCTCTGGAGGGGCCTTCTCCCGACTCTCGCGGTGAACTCGTCGAGGCGGACCTGTCCACCGGACAATGGAGGCTCACACCCGACCAGGACTTCCTCGACGACCCGGCCACCACGTACCCGGTGTTCATTGACCCCTCCGTCAAGAAGCACACCCAGGACTGGACCACCGCCTACAACCGCCACCCCAACGCCACGTTCTACAACGGCAAGGGCTTCAACAAGGGCGGCACACATGAGGCGCGCGTCGGCTTCGAGTCCGACACCTGGGGCACCTCCCGCTCGTTCTTCAACATCTCCTTTGACAGGGACCTCAAGGGCACGAAGATCACCAAAGCCAAACTGCGGCTGCTCGAGTCCTACTCCTGGTCCTGCAGCGCCCGTTCGATGAGCGTGCACCTCACCGGAGAGATCGACTCCCACACCAACTGGAAGAACGCCCCGAAGCTCCACGACGGAAACAAACTGGCGACCAAGAGCTTCGCGCACGGCTACAAGTCCGGCTGCCGGGACGCCTTCGAGACCTTCGACGTGAGGAAGGGTGCGCAGAAGGCAGCGGACAAGGGTGACGACAGCATCACCTTCGGGCTGCGTGCTCGCGACGAGAAGTCCCAGTACGCATGGAAGAAATTCCATGCCACCCAGGACTACGCGCCTGTCCTCGAGCTGGTCTACAACCGCCGGCCCTCTGTCGTCTCGAACTCGCTGGACATGGGCCCGGACGGCAAGTGCACCACCACCAAGCCGTACGTCCGCATGGGTTCCGGTGCCCTGACCTTCACTGCGAAGGGCACCGACAAGGACAAGAACCTGGACTACCTCGACTTCGACCTCTGGCCGACCGGACAGTGGGATTCCGCCGGAGATCTGCTCGGCTCGACCGGCAAGGTTTCCGTCGGAGGCGATACCGGTACGGCTCTGCGGTCGACGAAGGAGTTCTCCACAACCAAACTCAAGAACGGGACCACGTACTCCTGGCGGGTCCGGGCCATCGACGATGCCGGCACGACGTCGTCGTACTACCCGGTCAAAACACCCTGCCGGTTCGTGCTGGACACGTCGGCGCCCCGGCCGCCCGTGGTCAGTTCCACCGACTACCCCAACGCGGACGGCAACCAGAATGGTTTCGGCAACGACGCCGAGGACGCCAACTGGTCGGCCAAGAAGTTCGGCACCGCTGGAGCGTTCACCGTGCGGGCCCTGAACAGCGACGTCGTGCGCTACGAGTACGGCTTCAATTCGGCCACCTACACCGGCAACGTCGGGCGGACGAGCGGTACGGCGACAAGCGTGAGTGCCGTTCTGTCCGGGGCGAAGCCTCCGACTGCCGGGCCCAATGTCCTCTACGTCCGGGCCATCGACGGCGCGGGCAATCCCTCTGATCCCACGAAATACTTCTTCTACGTCTCCCCGCGGGACCAGGCCGACAGCCCCGGCGACTTCACCGGCGACAAGCTGCCCGACCTCATGGTGGTGACCGAGGGCGGCAACCTGGCCATGTACCCGTCCCAGGCCGACAAGGACGACCTCGCAAAGGGCACCGGTGACCTGGACTACTCCATGGCGGGTGCCTATCGGTCGAACCCCGACAAGGACCCCAGCGGAGACGACCTGCCCCCGTACGTCCCGGCCTCATCAGGGCACTTCAAGGGAGCCCTGATCACCCATAACGGTGACATCTACGGCGGTGACGGCCTCCAAGACCTCGTCGTCCGCCTGTCCGGCAAGCTCTGGGTGTACCCCGGGGACGGCTACGGCGCCGTCAACGTCGACCGGCGTCAGGAGATCCTGCTGCCAGAAGGGGCCCCCAGCCCGGCCGACTTCACTCAGATCGTCTGCGCAGGGGACGTCACCGGAGACGGCCGCCCCGACTTCTTCGCCACGGTGCGGAACAGCGCCGGCACCGACGACGAACTCTGGGCCTTCACCGGCTACCACGGCGCGACGGTCGACCTGGCCGTCCGGCTCAACTCCTCCGCATGGAAGGAACGCGACCTGGTCGTCACCCAAGACGTCTCCGGTGACGGCGTGACCGACCTTGTCTACCGGTCCGACGTCTCCGGGAAGTTGTGGCTTCGCAAGGGCATCGCCGCTTCCGGTGGCGGAGTCGATCTCGGTTCTCTGGCCACGGCGGCGAATTCCTCGGGCGGTGAGGACAACGAATACGGCGCCTCCGGATGGTCGAGCAGCGCCATGCCCCATCTGATGGGCACGCCGAGCGCCAACGGCGACACGGTCCCCGACATCTGGGCCGTCCGGGCCGATGGATCCGTGCGCTTCCACGCCGGCGGCAAGACCGCTCTGAGCGGCTCGGGTACGGAGGTCATCGCCCGGGCGGACTACTGGAAGACCCGTATCGGCATCGGGTGACGCGCTGAGTTACCGGTCGAGGGCTGCCCCTTCAAAGGAGCAGCCCTCGACCCGTTCACAGCTGCCTCAAGATCCTTGAGCACGTGATCTTCGCGTCACCTGTCGGCATCATCGCCTTGCTCAGGATCACCGCCGGCAGGCGGTCGCCTTCGTAGGGGAGGTGCCCCGGCGTCGGGACCGCAGGGGCGCCCTGCCACCAGCAGAAGGCCATTCCCGCGACGGCCCGCTCGGCCAGGGCCGCTCCGCCGTCGTCTCGACGACGAACGTCACCTTCCCCTGCCGACGACCGCACAAGGCACCCCTGACCATCAACCGCCGACCACGTGTTGAACATGTTCAAAAGTAGGTCTAGAGTCATCCCCGACAGCTTTTGAACGTGTTCAAGAAGGGTGGGGCCATGGACCGCACTGTCATTGCCTACGTCATCTACCTGCTGGTCAGCATCGGTCTGACCGTTTGGGTGGCCCGCACGCTCAGCCACAACGGGAGGGTCTTCCTCGCCGACGTGCTGCACGGCAACGAGAAGCTCGCCGACGCCGTCAACCACCTCCTGGTGGTCGGCTTCTACCTCGTCAACCTCGGGTTCGTCGCGCTGTATCTGAGCGACGACGAGACCATCACCGACGCGCGCGGCATCTTCGAGGCTCTGTCGACCAAGCTCGGCGTGGTGCTGCTGGTCCTGGGCGTGATGCACCTGGGCAACGTCTACGTGCTCAACCGGATCCGGCGCCGGGGCGCCATGGAGCGGGAGCAGGTCCCGCCGGTGCCGCCGCAGGGCTGGGTCGCCCCGCAGGCGCAGGCCTGAGCGGACAGTGGAGAACGGCATGAACGCCACCGCACCGGTCCGCCGTCTCACCGTCCTGTACGACGCCGAGTGCTCCCTGTGCGCGTTCCTGCGCGACTGGCTCCTGCGGCAGCCGAAGCTGGTGCCGCTGGAGCTGGTCCCGGCCGCCTCCGAGGAGGCCCGGCGGCGCTTCCCCGGCCTCGACCACGGCGCCACCCTCGACGAGATCACCGTCATCGGCGACGCCGGGCAGGTCTACCGGGGCCCTGCCGCCTGGGTGGTCACCCTGTGGGCGCTGCGCGAGCACCGGCCGCTCGCCCACCGGCTGAGCACCCCGGCCGGTGCCCGGCTGGCCAAGGGCGCGATGCTCGCCGCCGCCAAGTGGCGCGGGGCACAGGGGCACCGGGGGCAGCGCGGCGGCGCGCAGTGGGGCGGCCAGGTGTACCGGCGCGCGGACGGCTGGTCGTACGCCCCCGGCAGCGGATGGAGCTACACCGCGCCGGGCTGCGCCGACGGCACCTGCGCCCCCCGGTAGCCGCGCCGGTGCTGACGTTAGGCTCTCTTCCCGTGCCCGCGATGAACGACGGCCCCGACGACGGCGCCACCCCCACCAAGTCCGAGCAGACCCGCGCCCTGATCCTGGAGACGGCCATGCGGCTGTTCCAGGAGCGCGGCTACGACAAGACGACGATGCGGGCCATCGCCAAGGAGGCCGGGGTCTCCGTCGGCAACGCGTACTACTACTTCGCCGGCAAGGAGCACCTGATCCAGGGCTTCTACGACCGGATCGCCGCCGAGCACCAGGTGGCGGTCCGGGAGATCCTGGACCGGGAGCGCGACCTGGAGGCCCGGCTGGCGGGCGTGCTGCGGGCCTGGCTGGACATCGCCGCGCCCTACCACGAGTTCGCGGTGCAGTTCTTCAAGAACGCCGCCGATCCCGACAGCCCGCTCAGCCCCTTCTCCCCCGAGTCGGAGCACGCGCGCGAGGAGGCCATCAGCGTCCACCGGGAGGTGCTCGCCGGGGCCACCAAGACCAAGGTGCCCGAGGAACTGCGGGAGGTTCTGCCCGAGTTGATGTGGCTGTCCCAGATGGGGCTCGTCCTGTACTGGATCTTCGACCGCACCGAGGGGCGCGAGCGCAGCTACCGGCTGGCCGAGCGCGGCGCCCGGCTCACCGCGCGGGGCGTCGCCCTGGCCCGCTTCCGGGTGCTGCGGCCGCTCGTGCGCGAGGTGCACGAGCTGTTCACGGAGTTCCTGCCGGGGATGACGAACGCCATCCCCGATCCGGCGGCCCGGCGGCGCGCCGACCCCTGAGCCGCGGGCGGACGGGACGTCAGAGCGCGGTCAGGCTCCACAGGCGGAACACCCCCGTGCCGTCCGACAGGTACTGGCCGCCGCCGACGTCCTCGGTGGTGACGACGTACTCCTTGGCCTGCCACAGCGGCAGCACCGGGACGTCCTGGGCGACGGTCTGCTGCACCGAGCGGAAGTCCTGGTCGGCCTCGGTCCGCTCCGCGTAGCGCCTGCTGTCCGTGATGAGCCGGTCGACGGTCTTGCTGCTGTAGCCGGTGTTCATGGCGCTGCCGGTGCCGACGAGCGCGGCGCCGAAGGTGTCCGGGTCGGGGAAGTCGGCGACCCAGCCGACGGCGTACGCGTCGAGCTTGCCGCTCGCCCACTGCTTCTGGAAGGCCGTCCACTCGTAGCCCTTGAGGGTGACCTTGAACAGGCCGCTCGCCTCCAGCTCCCTCTTGATCTCGGCGCCCTCCTGCTCGCCGGCCCCGCGGCCCTCGGCGTAGCCGTAGGTGAAGTGCACCGGCAGGCTCACACCGGCCCGGGTGAGCAGGTGCCGGGCCTTCTTCCGGTCCGGCTTCGGGTAGTCGTCGAAGAAGGAGGCGGTGTGTCCGGTGAGACCGGCCGGGATCAGGGAGTACAGCGGATCGACGGTGCCGTCGTAGACGGTGGCGGCCAGCCGCTCGCGGTCGACCAGCCAGGCGATGGCCCGGCGGACCTTCGGCTCGTGCAGCGGCTTGCCCGCGCGGGTGTTGAAGTACAGGTTGCGGGTCTCGGACCCGTCGGCCTCGTAGACGCGCTGGGTGGGGTCGCTCGGGTTGAGACCGGCCAGGACGCCGGGCGGCAGCTGGTCGGTGGCGACCTCGACCTGCCGGTCTTTCCAGGCGGTGTCGAGGGCCTCGGGGGTCGCGTAGTAGCGCAGTTCGACGGGCTTGCCGGTGCCGCTGACGGCGCCCCGGTAGTGCTGGTTGGGCGCGAGGACCGCGTCCCGGTCCTTCTGGTACGAGGTGAGGGTGTACGGGCCCGTGCCGTCGACGCGGTCGCCGGTGCGCAGCGTGTCCGCCTGGTACGCGGTGTGGTCGACGATCGAGCCGGCGCCGGTGGCCACCTTGAAGGGGAACGTCGCGTCCGGCGAGGTCAGGTGGAAGGTGACGGTCATGCCGTCGGCGGCGACGGAGCCGAGCGTGCCGAACAGGGACGCCGGGCCGACCGGGGCCTTGATCTTCAGGATCCGGTCGAAGGAGTACTTCACGTCCTCGGCGTTCATCGCCCGGCCGCTCGGGAAGGTGAGGCCGTCGCGCAGCTCGCAGCGGTAGGTGGTGAGGTCGCCCCGGACGAACGCGCAGCTCTTCGCCGCGTCCGGCACGGGGGCGGTGCCGCCCGGCGCGAAGGTCAGCAGCGACTGGAAGACGTTGCTGAACAGCGCCCAGGAGCCCGCGTCGTAGGCGCCGGCGGGGTCGAGCGAGGTGACGCCGTCCGTCGTGCCGACCGTGATGGTCTTCGCGTCGCCCTTCGACGGCAGGAGCTGCCAGGCGCCCACGCCCGCGGCGGCCAGGACGAGCAGCCCCGCGAGTATCCGTATGCGAACCGATCGCATCGGCTGTGCCCTCCCCAGGCCCTTTGAGGCCCGTTGAGGCCCTTGTGCGTATGCCACACCCTTCGTGGCGGGCTCACCCAATCACAGGATTTCGAGCAGGGGGAAGGGAGATCTGATGAGTTGGGAAAGACCTTACCGATGGGCGTTTCAGGCTGATTTCACAGCGTTCCCACAGGGTGCGCGGTCAGGCTTGCGCGCGGTCAGGCCTGCCTCGACGCCAGCTCGATCAGGGTGATGTCCGACGGGGCGCCCACGCGGGTGGGCGGGCCCCAGGCGCCGGCGCCGCGCGAGACGTAGAGCTGGGTGTCGCCGTAGCGGTCCAGGCCCGCGAGGGTGGGGTTGGCGCCGGAGGCGATGAGGTTGCCGGGCCAGAGCTGGCCGCCGTGGGTGTGGCCGGAGAGCTGGAGGTCGACGCCGTGCTCGACGGCGTCGTGGATCTGGACGGGCTGGTGGGCGAGCAGGACGCACGCGCGTGCGGTGTCCCGGTCGCCGAGCGCCTTCGCGAAGTCGGGGCCCTGGCCCTCCTCCTCGCCGGCCACGTCGTTGACACCGGCCAGGTCGAAGTGGGGCATCTCCCGGCGGGCGTTCTCCAGGGGGTCGATACCCAGGCGGCGGACCTCCTCGACCCACTGCTCGGCGCCGGAGAAGTACTCGTGGTTGCCGGTGACGAAGTAGGAGCCGTGACGGGCCCTCAGCTGCGCGAGCGGGGCGGCCGCCGGGCCCAGGTCCTTCACGCTGCCGTCGACCAGGTCACCGACGACCGCGATCAGGTCGGGCTGGGTCGAGTTGATCGTGTCGACGACCTTCTGTGCGAAGCCGCGTCCCAGGACCGGGCCGAGGTGCACGTCGCTGACCACGGCGATCCGGTACCCGTGCGCGGCGCGCGGCAGCTTGGCCAGGGGCACGGTCACCCGCTTGACCTTCGGCCCGCGCAGCACGCCGTACGTCCCGTACCCCACGGTCCCGACGGCGGCCGCCGCGGCGGCCCCGGCGACGACGCGGGAGACGAAGAGGCGACGGGAGGGGCCGGTGGGGGTGGGGATGGCGGCGCCGGTCGGCTCCGGGGACGCCTCGGGCGACGCGTCCGGGCCCGGCCCGCTCGCCGGGTGGAGGCCGGTGGCGGCGGCGCCGCGGCCGGAGTGCGAGGCGGCTGCGGGCGCAGGTGCGTGGGTGCTTCCGCCGCCCGGCCGGGAGCCTGCCACGGCCTCGGACGCGACGGCCGGACCACTGCTGCCAGCCTGCGCCGCGGCGGTCGTGGCCGTGGACTCGCCGACGCCACGGCCAGGATGTGAAGCGGCTGCGGACGCAGGTACATGGCCGGCGCCGCCGCCCGGCCGGGAGCCTGCCACGGCCTCGGACGCGGCGGCCGGACCGCTGCCGTCAGTCCGCGGCGCGGCGGTCGCGCCGACGCCACCATCGCGCCGCGAAGCGGCT
>NZ_WWIC01000339.1:0-35625 GCF_009872555.1 Streptomyces sp. SID5643 | reverse complement strand
GGCGGCGGCCGAGCCCGACCGCGCCGCGGGCGCACCCGCGGCCCCGCCCCGGCCGGCACCGCTGTCCGACGCCGCGGAAACCGTGTCCGCCGCCGGGGAAGCACCCTTGCCCGCCCCGGACTTGCCGCCGGATGCGGCACTGGCGGCCGACCCCGCGGCAGCCGTCCCCGCGGCGGCCTTGCGCACGGAACGCAGCGCCCCGCGCAGCCGCTCCCCGGCCTCCTCGCCCCGCTTGCCCCCGGAGCGGGACGAACCGCCCTTGCCCGAGGACCTGTCCGGCTGCGCCGGCAGCGGCACGACCTTCGTGGCGTCCAACGGCTCCGGCTCGGCCGTCTCGGGCGCGCGCAGCACCGAGTTCAGCATCGCCCGGGCGCCCGCGTCGTCCAGCCGCTGCGCGGGGTCCTTCATGAGCAGCCCGTGGATGACGTCCTTCAGCGGACCCGCGTTCTTCGGCTCCTCCAGCGGCTCGGTCATCACGGCCGTGAGGGTCGCTATGGCCGACCCCTTGTCGTACGGCGGCGCGCCCTCCACCGCCGCGTACAGCAGCCCGCCGAGCGACCACAGGTCGGCCGCCGGGCCCGGCTTGTGCCCGCGCGCCCGCTCCGGGGAGATGTAGGAGGGCGCGCCGACGAGCATGCCGGTCGAGGTGATGGACGGGTCACCCTCGACCTGGGCGATGCCGAAGTCGGTGAGCACGACCCGGCCGTCCTCGGCGATCAGCACGTTCGACGGCTTCACGTCACGGTGCAGGATGCCCTCGCGGTGGGCGGACCGCAGCACGTCGAGGACGGCGAGCCCGACCTCGGCGGCGCGCTTCGGTTCGAGGAGGCCGTCCTCCCGGATGACCTCGGCGAGCGACTTGCCCTCGACGAGCTCCATCACGATCCAGGGCCGGTCGTCCTCCTGGACGACGTCGAAGACCGTCACGGCGCTGTTATTGCGGATCCGCGCGATCGCCTTGGCCTCGCGCAGCGTCCGCGTGATCAGCCGCCGCTTCTCCTCCTCGTCGATGTTCGACGGGAACCGCAGCTCCTTGACGGCGACCGTCCGCCCGAGGGTCTCGTCCTGGGCCCGCCACACGGTGCCCATGCCTCCACGGCCGAGCACCTTGCCCAGTCGGTAACGCCCCGCGAGGAGACGCTCCCTGTTGTCCTGACGAGTGTCCTGACGAGATGTGCCCGCCCGCTCCGCCTCCGACATGCGTCCCCTCATACAACCCGCCCTGACAGAGCCTCCATTGTCTCTCACCCGACAAGTGCCCGGCGCCCAGGGGCCCCCTGGCGAGAACCGGCGCGTCCGCCCCCCCGGCAACCCGGGTGCGGCCCGCCCCGCGCGACCTTGCATGATGGGCCCTGACCAGGGAGGAGCCCGCATGCCGCCGTTTCGGACATTGCTGGCACTGCCGGTGGCCGCCGCCCTGTTCGGTCTGCCGCCGGCGGACTCCTCCGCCCTCTCGATGCCGCCCACCGACGCGGTGCTGCCGCTGCTGGTGACCCAGGGCAGGGCCCCGGCCGCGGCCCTGCTGGCCCGGGAGGGCACCACGACCCGCTATGCCGGCACCGGGCCGGGTATCGCCCGGCCGGACCATTTCCGCGCCGGAAGCATCACGAAGACGTTCATCGCGACGGTCGTGCTGCAACTGGCTGCCGAGCACCGGCTGTCGCTGTCCGACACGGTGGAGCAGCACCTGCCGGGTCTGGTGCGAGGAGCGGGCAACGACGGCCGCGCGCTGACCCTGCGCTCCCTGCTCACCCACACCACCGGACTGCACGACTTCACCACTGACACCGAGGGAACGGCCCCCGTCACACCTCGTCAGGCGCTGAACATCGCCCTCACCCATCCCCCGGCCGAACGCGGCCGCTTCGCCTACTCGAACACCAACTACGTCCTGCTCGGCATGGTGATACAGCAGACCACCGGCCACTCGTACGCCACCGAAGCCGAGCACCGCATCATCACCCCTCTGCGTCTGACGGGCACCTCCTTCCCCGGATCCCGCTCCTCGCTGCCCTCTCCGCACGGCCGCGCCTACGCCGCCGACGGAACCGACGTCACCGAACTCGACCCGCGGGTGGCCGGAGCCGCGGGTGAGCTGGTGACCACACTGGCCGACCTGGACCGCTTCTACGGGGCCCTGCTCGGCGGCCGGCTGCTGCCCCCGCACTGGCTGCGCGAGATGCTCGACACCCGTGCCGCACACGGCGCGTACGGCATGGGGCTGCTCCCCGAGAAACTTCCGTGCGGCACGACGGTGTGGGGGCACAACGGGCACATATCCGGCAGCTACGTGCGCACCGCAGCCACCGTCGACGGACGGCGTGTCCTCACCTTCCGCGTGAACACGGACGCGATCGCAGATCCCGGTCTCGAATCGGCCTTACTCACTGCCGAGTTCTGCCCCCGCACCTCGTAGAACGACCCGGCTCCGAACGGAGATCCCGTCTCCCGACACTCGTTCGGGTGATGTCCGGGACGGCCCGGCAGGGCAACGGCCCTGCCTCGACCACGGGACCGGCAGGATCACAACGGCACGATGTCCGGCGCCCCCAGCCGCGCCGCGTCCGCCGTCAGGTCGTCGGGCTGCCGCTGCGACTCCCGCTCGGCCTCCACCCGCTTCTGGTAGTGCTCGACCTCGCGCTCGATCTGGTCCTTGTCCCAGCCGAGCACCGGCGCCATCAGCTCGGCGGCGTCGCGTGCGCTGCGGGCGCCCCGGTCGAACGTCTCGATCGAGATGCGCGTCCGCCGCGTCAGCACGTCGTCCAGGTGCCGCGCCCCCTCGTGGGAGGCCGCGTACACGATCTCGGCGCGCAGATAGTCGTCGGCCGCCGCCAGGGGCTCGCCCAGCGACGGGTCCTCCGCGATGAGCGCGAGAAGCTCCTCGGTCATCGTCCCGTAGCGGTTCAGCAGGTGCTCGACCCGCACCACGTGAAGCCCGGTCCGGGCGGCGATCCGCGCCCGCGCGTTCCACAGCGCCCGGTAGCCCTCGGCGCCCAGCAGCGGCACGTCCTCGGTGACGCACTCCGCGACGCGCATGTCGAGCCCGTGCACCGCCGCGTCCACCGCGTCCTTGGCCATGACCCGGTACGTCGTGTACTTGCCGCCGGCCACGACGACCAGCCCGGGCACCGGGTGTGCCACCGTGTGCTCGCGCGACAGCTTGCTGGTGGCGTCCGACTCGCCGGCGAGCAGCGGCCTCAGGCCCGCGTACACGCCCTGGACGTCATCCCTCGTGAGCGGTACCGAGAGCACGGAGTTCACGTGTTCCAGCAGGTAGTCGATGTCCGCGCTGGACGCGGCGGGGTGGGCCTTGTCGAGGTCCCAGTCGGTGTCCGTGGTGCCGACGATCCAGTGCCGGCCCCAGGGGATGACGAACAGCACCGACTTCTCCGTGCGCAGGATCAGGCCGGTCGTGGAGTGGATCCGGTCGCGCGGCACGACCAGATGGATGCCCTTGGACGCCCGGACGTGGAACTGGCCGCGTTCGCCGACCATGGCCTGGGTGTCGTCCGTCCACACGCCGGTGGCGTTGACCACCTGCTTGGCGCGGATCTCGTACTCGCCGCCCCCCTCCACGTCCTGCACCCGGGCGCCGACGACCCGCTCGCCCTCCCGCAGGAAACCCGTCACGCGGGCGCGGTTGGCCGCCTCCGCGCCGTACGCCACGGCCGTGCGCACCAGGTTCGTCACGTACCGGGCGTCGTCCATCTGGGCGTCGTAGTACTGCAAGGCCCCGACCAGGGCGTCCTTCTTCAAGCAGGGGGCCACGCGCAGGGCGTGAGAGCGCGTCAGGTGACGGTGCGTCGGCAGGCCCCGGCCGTGCCCGCGCGCCATGGACATGGCGTCGTACATGGCGACGCCCGACCCGGCGTAGAACCGCTCCCAGCCCTTGTGCTGCAACGGGTACAGGAACGGCACGGGCTTCACCAGATGCGGGGCGAGCCGCTCCAGCAGCAGGCCGCGTTCCTTCAGGGCCTCGCGGACGAGTGCGAAGTCGAGCATCTCCAGATAGCGCAGGCCGCCGTGGATGAGTTTGCTGGACCGGCTCGACGTGCCGGACGCCCAGTCACGCGCCTCGACCAGGCCGGTGGACAAGCCCCGCGTCACGGCGTCGAGCGCGGTGCCCGCACCGACCACGCCTGCACCCACCACCAGCACGTCCAGCTCGCGCTCGGCCATAGATGCGAGTGACTCGGCGCGCTGCGCCGGTCCGAGTGTCGCTGTCCTCACCGCTGCCTCCCGCTCATCGGTCGCGCCGGCCGCACCCGTCGGGCGAGGCCCCGTCCGTATCCCCCTGCCCAGATTCTGACCGGGTTGCCCGACTTCAGCCACCACGGGCCCGCAGCCTGTGGACAACGCTCACGGAACACTCACCGAAACTCGGCCGAGCAATCCCGCATATCGGTCATATTTACTCCTAGTCTGACATTGCGCTCGCCCGTCCTGTCCACAGGGCTTGCGCACCTGTCCCACTTCGGCTATCGGGAAGGACGGCCGCCATGCCCGCAGATCTCGCCGTCATCGGACTCGGCCCGTACGGCCTGCCCCTGGCCCAGGCCGCCGTCGCCGCCGGCATCCCCACCATCGGCTACCGGACCGGACCCGAGGCGGGCTCGCTCAGCCCCGCCGAACTGCGCCGGATGCTCTCGGGGGGCTTCCGGCCGACCACCGACCCGGCCGAGCTCGGCCGGGTGCGCACCGCGGTCATCTGCGCGCCGACCCCGCCGGGCGCGGACGGCGGGCTCGACCTGAGCCAGCTGGAGGCGGCCGCCCGCACCCTGGCCGCCCATCTGCGCCCGCACACCACAGTGATCCTGGAGTCACCCGTGTACCCGGGGACGACTGAGGAATTCCTGCGTCCGCTTCTGGAGGACGGCTCCGGTCTGCGCGCCGGGCGCGACTTCCACCTCGCGTACTCCCCCAGCCGGGTCGACCCGGGCAACCGCGACGTCACGCCCGCCACCACCCCCAAGGTCATCGGCGGCCTCACACCGGCCTGCACCGAGTCGGCGGCCGCGTTCCACGCACGGCTGACCGACAAGGTGGTACGCGCGCGTGGACCCCGCGAAGCGGAGACCGTGCAGTTGCTGGAGACCAACTACCGGCACGTGAACATCGCCCTCGTCAACGAGATGGCCGTCCTCTGCAACGACCTGGGCGTCGACCTCTGGGACGTCGTCCGCTGCGCGGAGACCAAACCGTTCGGCTTCCAGGCCTTCCGCCCGGGCCCCGGCGTCGGCGGCCACTCCGTCCCCCAGGACATGACCGCCGGCGGCGGCCGCGGCCTGCGCATGGTGGAACTGGCCCAGGAGGTCAACAACCGCATGCCGGGCTACGTCGTCCAGCGCGCCGCCGCGCTCCTCAACGAACACGGCAAGTCGGCCCGGGGCGCCCGCGTGCTCCTGCTCGGCGTCACGTACAAGCCCGACCTCGCCGACCTCCAGGGCACTCCGGCCCGGGAGATCGCCCTGCGCCTGAGGGAGCTGGGCGCCTCGGTCAGCTACCACGACCCGTACGTCCCCTCCTGGAGCGTCCTCGACCACCCCGTCCCGCGCGCGGACTCCCTCTACGAGGCAGCCGCCGACGCGGACCTGACCATCCTGCTCCAGCAACACCGGACGTATGACCTCCAGGGCCTGTCGGTGAAGGCCCAGCTGCTGCTCGACACACGGGGGGCAGCTCCTACGGGGGCGGCGCATCGGTTGTGAAGGGGGGCGCGCGGGGTGCGTGAGCCCTGGGGACTGGTGGCATGCGGAACGCCGCGTGGGTACCTTACGGACACAGGTGGAGCCCACCGCAGCGGTCACTGCGGCAGGCTCCTGGATGGATCACGGAGTGTCCGCCCCTAGGCTTCTTGGGGGCGGCCGCTCACCATCCGAAAATCCGCAAGATCCACCTCCTCCGGCACTGCACCATCCGAAGACGGAGTCGGTCCCAGCAGGTGGGCTTGCGGTGGCGTCCCATGGGCGCCCCCCTCCACGACGCCGCCCCTTGACCCGGTAGACGGCACGTCGGAATCGGGCCGGGCCCCGAGGGCGGGGTCCGGACCATGTCCTTGGAAGGGGGCACCCAGAAGAACCTGGGCGCCGATCAAGGACACTAGCGCCTCGAAACCACCCTCAACGGGGCCGAACGGCCCGAAAGCACCCGTGCGCCCTCCAACGGCAACACGTGCCCCTTCACGCCCACTTGGGCACGCAAAAGGGCCCGGCCACTCCCCCGAGTGACCAGGCCCTTCTCCGTCGGAACGGACTACCGCGAGTGCTGCGAGTCCGCCACCGTCACCTCGACGCGCTGGAACTCCTTGAGCTCGCTGTAGCCGGTCGTGGACATGGCGCGGCGCAGGGCGCCGAAGAGGTTCATCGAGCCGTCGGGGGTGTGGGACGGGCCCGTGAGGATCTCCTCCAGGGTGCCGACCGTGCCGAGGGCGACCTTCTTGCCGCGCGGCAGCTCCTCGTTCACGGCCTCCATGCCCCAGTGGTGGCCCTTGCCCGGACCGTCGGTCGCACGGGCCAGCGGCGAGCCCATCATCACCGAGTCCGCGCCACAGGCGATCGCCTTGGGCAGGTCGCCGGACCAGCCGACACCGCCGTCCGCGATCACGTGCACGTACCGGCCGCCCGACTCGTCCATGTAGTCGCGGCGCGCCGCGGCCACGTCGGCGACCGCCGTCGCCATGGGGACCTGGATGCCGAGCACGTTGCGCGTGGTGTGCGCGGCGCCCCCGCCGAAGCCGACGAGCACACCGGCCGCGCCGGTACGCATCAGGTGCAGGGCCGCCGTGTACGTGGCGCAGCCGCCGACGATCACCGGGACGTCCAGCTCGTAGATGAACTGCTTGAGGTTCAGCGGCTCGTGCGCGCCGGAGACGTGCTCCGCCGAGACCGTCGTACCGCGGATGACGAAGATGTCCACGCCCGCGTCGACGACGGCCTTGGAGAACTGGGCGGTGCGCTGCGGGGAGAGCGCGGCGGCGGTGACGACACCGGAGTCGCGCACCTCCTTGATGCGCTGCCCGATCAGCTCCTCCTTGATGGGGGCCGCGTAGATCTCCTGCAAACGGCGGGTCGCGGTCTCCGCGTCCAGACCGGTGATCTCGTCGAGCAGCGGCTGCGGGTCCTCGTAGCGCGTCCACAGGCCTTCGAGGTTCAGCACGCCGAGGCCGCCGAGCTCGCCGATGCGGATCGCGGTGGCCGGGGAGACGACCGAGTCCATGGGGGCGGCCAGGAAGGGCAGCTCGAAGCGGTAGGCGTCGATCTGCCAGGCGATCGAGACCTCCTTCGGGTCCCGCGTACGGCGGCTGGGGACGACGGCGATGTCGTCGAAGGCGTACGCCCGGCGGCCGCGCTTGCCGCGCCCGATCTCGATCTCAGTCACGTCTGTGGCCTTTCCCTGATGCGTTGCAGCGTCTTCCAGTATCGCCGACGGGCACGGCGAGGGCGGCCCCGGATGCTCCGGAGCCGCCCTGGGAGGCCGGCCGCTACTTGCTGCGGCTGTAGTTCGGTGCCTCGACCGTCATCTGGATGTCGTGCGGGTGGCTCTCCTTGAGGCCCGCGGAGGTGATCCGGACGAAGCGGCCCTTGGTCTCCATCTCGTCGATGGAGGCGGCGCCCACGTAGCCCATCGTCTGGCGCAGGCCGCCGACGAGCTGGTGCAGGACGTTGGCCAGGGGGCCGCGGTAGGGCACCTGGCCCTCGATGCCCTCGGGCACGAGCTTGTCGTCGGAGCCGACCTCGGCCTGGAAGTAGCGGTCCTTGGAGTACGACTTCGCCTGGCCGCGGGACTGCATGGCGCCGAGCGAGCCCATGCCGCGGTACGACTTGAACTGCTTGCCGTTGATGAACTGGAGCTCGCCCGGGGACTCCTCACAGCCGGCGAGGAGGCTGCCCAGCATCACGGTGTCGGCACCGGCGGCGAGGGCCTTGCCGATGTCGCCGGAGTACTGCAGGCCGCCGTCGCCGATCAGCGGGATGCCCGCCGGACGGGCCGCGAGGGACGCCTCGTAGATGGCCGTGACCTGCGGGACGCCGATACCGGCGACCACGCGGGTGGTGCAGATCGAGCCGGGGCCCACGCCCACCTTGATGCCGTCGACACCGGCGTCGATCAGCGCCTGGGCGCCGTCACGCGTGGCGACGTTGCCGCCGATCACGTCGACGCCGACGCTCGACTTGATCTTCGCCATCCAGCTGAGGGCGTTGCTGTTGTGGCCGTGCGAGGTGTCGACGACCAGGAAGTCCACACCGGCGCCGGCGAGCGCCTGGGCGCGCTCCAGTGCCTCGGGGCTGGCGCCCACGGCCGCACCGACGAGCAGCCGGCCCTCGGAGTCCTTCGCCGCGTTGGGGTACTGCTCGGCCTTGACGAAGTCCTTGACCGTGATGAGGCCCTTGAGGATGCCCGCGTCGTCGACCAGCGGAAGCTTCTCGATCTTGTGGCGGCGCAGCAGCTCCATGGCGTCGGCGCCGGAGATGCCGACCTTGCCGGTGACCAGCGGCATCGGCGTCATGACCTCGCGCACCTGACGGGTGCGGTCGGTCTCGAAGGCCATGTCGCGGTTGGTGACGATGCCGAGCAGCTTCTTGTTGCCGTCGGTGACCGGGACGCCGCTGATGCGGAACTTGGCGCACAGGGCGTCGGCCTCGGCCAGCGTGGCGTCGGGATGCACCGTGATCGGGTCGGTGACCATGCCGGACTCGGAGCGCTTCACCAGGTCGACCTGGTTGACCTGGTCCTCGATGGAGAGGTTGCGGTGCAGCACGCCGACGCCGCCCTGGCGGGCCATCGCGATCGCCATGCGGGACTCGGTCACCTTGTCCATCGCCGCGGAGAGCAGCGGGATGTTGACCCGGACGTTGCGGGAGATGCGGGACGAGGTGTCGACCGCGTTGGGGAGCACTTCGGATGCACCCGGCAGCAGCAGCACGTCGTCGTAGGTCAGCCCGAGTGTCGCGAATTTACCGGGCACTCCGTCGACGTTGGCAGTCATGACACCTTCCCCAAATGGCCTTGATCGGTGCGGATGTCCATGCTAACGGGAAGCGGGGCTGTCTCATTCCACGGTTCCGCCTGGCTCCGGGCTTCGTATGTTCGTACGGAAGCGGCGCACCGCCTGTTCAACTGAGGGGTTCTTCAAGCAGGGCTACTGCTCGGCCAGTGCCCGCAGCCGGCTCAGTGCCCTGTGCTGCGCCACCCGGACCGCCCCGGGTGACATTCCCAACATCTGGCCGGTCTCCTCGGCCGTCAGCCCCACCGCGATGCGCAGCAGCAGCAGCTCCCGCTGGTTCTCGGGGAGGTTGGCCAGGAGCTTCTTGGCCCATTCCGCGTCGCTGCTGAGCAGGGCGCGTTCCTCCGGGCCGAGGGAGTCGTCCGGGCGCTCGGGCATCTCGTCGGAGGGCACGGCCGTCGAGCCGGGGCCACGCATCGCCGCGCGCTGGAGGTCGGCGACCTTGTGCGCGGCGATGGCGAAGACGAACGCCTCGAAAGGGCGGCCGGTGTCCCGGTAGCGGGGCAGTGCGAGGAGCACCGCCACGCAGACCTCCTGCGCGAGGTCCTCCACGAAGTGGCGTGCGTCGCCCGGAAGGCGGGACAGACGGGTGCGGCAGTAGCGCAGGGCCAGGGGGTGGACGTGGGCGAGCAGGTCGTGCGTCGCCTGCTCGTCCCCGTCGACGGCGCGGTGGACGAGCGCACCGATCGCGCCCTGGGCAGGGGCCGCCTCGTCGTCACGCATCGGTCCATGGTGCCTTGCGGCCGCCGGCTCCGCGGCACCGCTCCCGTTGTTGTGCACCGAAGCGTTATGAGCAGGTGCGCCGGCACTCATCCCCTGCGCCCTCCCCTTCCGCTCGACCGACTCGTCCCCGAGGAACTCCACACCCTCAAGGATGCGGCATCCGCGGCGAAACGAGCAGCGGGCACCCGGCGAACCCCCGGCCCACCCGCGCCCACCTGGCTTTCCCTGCCCTCACCAGGCCCGCTGGGGCCTGCCGTTCGAATCACCCCGGAGAGGTGGGTCCTCGCCTGCGCCCTCCCGGGCTCTCGGCCTCGCCCGGGCCGGGGCAGATCCCTGACGGCGCTGTCGCCGACCGCCGGCTCCGGTCCACGCGGGCGCGGCTCGCGCGGGGGCATCCGGGTGCCCCCGCCCTCCGGTCCCGGCCGGAGACCGCGCGTCGAAACCGGCCCGGTCCGAAGAACGGGCGTGATCCGAACGACAGGCCCTAGCGCACCAGACCCCACCGGAAACCGAGCGCCACGGCGTGGGCCCGGTCCGAGGCGCCGAGCTTCTTGAACAGGCGCCGGGCATGCGTCTTGACGGTGTCCTCGGAGAGGAACAGCTCGCGGCCGATCTCGGCGTTCGAACGGCCGTGACTCATGCCTTCGAGGACCTGGATCTCACGCGCCGTGAGCGTGGGGGCCGCGCCCATCTCGGCCGAGCGCAGCCGGCGCGGGGCGAGCCGCCAGGTCGGGTCGGCCAGGGCCTGGGTCACCGTCGCGCGCAGTTCCGCGCGGGAGGCGTCCTTGTGCAGATAGCCGCGGGCACCGGCGGCGACCGCGAGGGCCACGCCGTCCAGGTCCTCGGCGACGGTGAGCATGATGATGCGCGCACCGGGGTCGGCGGACAGCAGCCGCCGGACCGTCTCGACGCCGCCCAGTCCGGGCATGCGTACGTCCATCAGAATCAGGTCCGAGCGGTCGGCCCCCCAGCGGCGGAGGACTTCCTCGCCGTTGGCCGCCGTCGTCACGCGCTCTACGCCGGGCACGGTCGCGACCGCACGACGGAGCGCCTCTCGGGCAAGCGGGGAGTCGTCGCAGACGAGGACGGATGTCATGACCGCCCTCCGCAGCTGATGCGCGTCACCTTGAGCCTCCAGGCTGGTACGAAATCGTCACCTGTGCGGTCGACCGTCTCGGACGCCCGCCCGAGCGCTTGTTCCTTCAACCGCCTCGCACTCTCAACGACGGTCACTCGAAAGAGTTACGGGGGCGGCTGCCATCTTCGGCACTCTACGTGAGGGGGCGGACACGGTGCAGATATGCGCAGCAGACCCTCGAACTTTCATCACAACCTATGCCCCATTCAGACCCATTTCTTCCGCTTTGCCAGTGTCTGGAGCTAGATTCGCAATGAGTCATATTTTCATCTCCTTAGATCGTAGTTGTACGGTCGTAGACACCGGATCCGCCCAGAACGGCTACAAGGGGTCACGTAATGGCAGATTTCTCCCGCCTTCCCGGACCGAACGCGGACCTGTGGGACTGGCAGCTGCTGGCTGCCTGTCGCGGCGTGGACAGCTCGCTCTTCTTCCATCCGGAGGGTGAGCGCGGTGCGGCGAGGAGCGCTCGTGAGAACTCGGCCAAAGAGGTCTGCATGAGGTGCCCGGTACGCGCCGAGTGCGCCGCCCACGCCCTGGCGGTGCGAGAGCCGTACGGCGTGTGGGGCGGGCTGACCGAGGACGAGCGCGAAGAGCTGATGGGGCGGGCGCGCAACCGGCTGGTGTCGGCGTCGGCATCGGGCGGGCACACCGCCTCGAACAACTGAAGGAACGTTTCTGCGAACGGGCACGCGCACGCGTGCCGTTGGTTTTTGGGACGCGCGGGCCGCGCTAGCGGCGAGCGGCCCGGGCCAGCTGATCGAGCGTCGCCGCAACGGCCGGGACCTGTGCGAGGTCGGGCAGGGTGAGCGCGACGATCTCCCGGCGCACCGCCGGTTCGAGGCGAACGGTGCGCACACCCCGGGGCCGTACCGACTCGACGGCCAGCTGGGGCAGCACGGCCACGCCCAGGCCCGCGCCGACGAGGCCGACGACGGCCGGGTAGTCGTCGGTCGCGAAGTCGATGCGCGGGGTGAAGCCGGCCGCCGCGCACACTTCGACCAGCTGTCCGCGGCAGCGCGGGCAGCCCGCGATCCACGGCTCATCGGTGAGCTCGCCGATGGCGACGGACTCCGCGCCCGCGAGCCGGTGCCGCTCCGGGACGAGCGCGACGAGCCGGTCCGACAGCAGCGGCCGTACGACGAGGTCGTCCCACTCCTCCGCGCCCGCCGCCCCCTCGTAGCGGAACGCGAGCGCCACGTCGCAGTCGCCCTCGCGCAGCAGCCCGACGGAGGCGGGCGGCTCGGCCTCCTCCAGGGAGACGCGGGTGCCCGGGTGCGCCTCGCGCAGCGCGGCGAGGGCCGTGGGGACGAGGGTGGAGCTGCCACTGGGGAAGGAGACGAGCCGGACCCGGCCCGCGCGCAGCCCGGCGATGGCGGCGACCTCCTCCTCGGCGGCCGTGAGCCCGGCGAGGATGCCGGCGGCGTGCCGCACCAGGGCCTCGCCGGCCTGGGTCAGGCGCATCTCCCGTCCGGTGCGGATCAGCAGAGGTGTGCCTACGGAGGTTTCCAGGGCCTTCATCTGCTGGCTGACGGCGGGCTGGGTGCAGCCGAGCTCGCGGCCGGCGGCGGAGAAGGAGCCGGTGGTCGCGACGGCACGCAGGACGCGGAGATGACGGGCTTCGATCACCCTTCGAGGATAAGTCACCCTTTGACATCGCTGCCGATGATGCGTCGACGCTTTGGGAACCGGTTCGCCGCACCAGGCGGGCATGAGGCTTCTGGTGAAGCCGGGCCACGCCGACACCGACGACGCGGAGGGCGTGACCGGGTTCGACAAGCGGCCGGTCGACGGGCCGGTTCGGGGGCCGGGCCCGGGCCCAGGGGCGTCGGCGGCAGCGGACTGGCCGGTGACGCGGTGTGCAGGCTGGAGCACCACGGCGGCGACGGCCAGACGGTGTAGGCCCGAGCGGCTCACGCAGCGGGGTACCCCGGGTGCCTGTCTGCGGATGATCGTGCCCGGGGAGATCCGCGCGGGCGATGCCGTCGAGATCGTGCACCGGCCCGGCCACGACGTGACGAACGAGCGGACGCTGCTGCCGCACCTGCCGGCCGCGGGCGAGGCCCTGCACCCGGTGGTGCTGCGGACGGCTCGGGAGCAGGAGGAGAGGTGCGGGGCCTGATGGCCGCTCACCACGCCTGTCTCCACGGACCCTTCACCACGGACGGCCCCACGGGGAAGCGGATGCACTCGGTCCAGGTCACTAACCTTCTGCCATGACAACGGCTCTGATTACGGGATCGACGGCAGGCATCGGGGCCGCGTTCGCGCGGCGACTGGCGGCGGACGGGCACAACCTGGTGCTGGTGGCCCGCGACACCAAGCGGCTTCGGGAGCAGGCGACCGAGCTGCACGACCGGCACGGCATCGAAGCGGAGGTGCTGACGGCCGACCTGGCCGAGGACGAGGGGATCGAGGCGGTGGCCGGGCGCCTCGGCGACCGCAAGAACCCCGTCGACCTGCTGATCAACAACGCCGGGTTCGGCAACAAGGGCCGCTACCTCGACGTCTCCATGGCCGACGAACTGCGGATGCTGAAGGTGCACTGCGAGGCGGTGCTGCGGCTGACGTCGGCGGCGACCGAGGCCATGCGCGAGCGCGGCCGGGGCGGCGTGGTCAACGTCGCGTCGGTGGCCGCCTTCGTGCCCCGCGGCACCTACGGCGCGTCCAAGGCCTGGGTCGTGCAGTTCACGCAGGGCGCGGCGCGCGATCTGGCCGGCAGCGGCGTACGGCTGATGGCGCTCTGCCCGGGCTTCGTGCGCACCGAGTTCCATGACCGCGCCGGGATGGGCACCGACAACATCCCGGGCTGGATGTGGCTCGACGCGGACAAGCTGGTGGCGGCGGCGCTGCACGATCTGGCGCGCGGCAAGACGCTCTCCATTCCGGACCCGCGCTACAAGGCGCTGATGGGGGCGGCGAAGCTGGTGCCGCGCGGGATGCTCGGGGCCGTCTCCTCCAGGACGGGCCGCAAGTACGGGCCGCAGTAGGCGCCCGCGGCCGGCCCGGCCGGCTCCTCCTCCCCCACCCCGGAGCCGGGAGGCACCCGGGCCGGCCTCTTGGGACAATGAAGCTGTTCAGCCGGACCCAGGGGGACCGGAGGCGAGGCCATGACCTTCGTACAGCTCATCGAATGCAGGACCAGCCGGCTCGACGAGATGAACCGGCTGATGGACCGGTGGGTCGAGCAGACCAAGGGCAAGCGGACCGCGTCGCACAGTGTGGTGGCGAGGGACCGGGCCGACGCGTCGCACATCGTGGAGATCGTGGAGTTCCCGTCGTACGAGGAGGCGATGCGGAACTCCGGGCTGCCGGAGACCGACCGGATCTTCCAGGACATGGTGGCGCTCTGCGAGGAGACACCGATCTTCACGGACCTGGACGTGGTGCGGGACGAGCAGCTGTACGCGGCCACCGCGCGCAGGTTCTTCGAGCTCGCGCCGGGCCCGGGGGACGCGCCGCCGTTCAACGACGTGTTCATCGAGGACTACCACGACCACGATCCGGCCAATGTGCAGGACGTCATCGGGCTGGACGCGGTGCGGCGCGAGGTGGAGGTGTGGCGGGGCGGGTTCGACTTCTCGTTCACGATCGAGGACCAGATGGCGCAGGGCGACCGGGTGTGCACCCGGTGGACCTTCCACGGGCGTCACACGGGCGAGTTCCTCGGGATCCCGCCGACCGGGCAGGAAGTCACCATGACGGGGACGACCGTGCACCGCTGCACACCGGACGGGAAGATCGCCGAGGGCTGGTGGCAGTACGACCGGCTGGGGCTGATGCAGCAGCTCGGGGTGCTCGACCCGCTGGAGCTGTGACCGGCAGGGCCTACGGGAGAAGCCCCCGTTCCGCCTGGGCGGAACGGGGGCTTCTGCTACGAGGTCGGTGCCTCAGTGGGCGTGGCCGTGGCCGTGGCCCGCGGCGGCCGGCTCCTCCTCTTCCTTCTTCTCGACGACCAGGGTCTCGGTCGTGAGGAGGAGGGAGGCGATGGAGGCGGCGTTCTCCAAGGCGGAGCGGGTGACCTTCACCGGGTCGATGACGCCGGCCTTGACCAGGTCGCCGTACTCGCCGGTGGCGGCGTTGAAGCCCTGGCCCTTGTCGAGCTCGGCGACCTTGGAGGTGATGACGTAGCCCTCCAGGCCGGCGTTCTCGGCGATCCAGCGCAGCGGCTCGACGGCGGCGCGGCGGACGACCGCGACACCCGTGGCCTCGTCGCCGGTCTTGCCGAGGTTGTCCTCCAGGACCTTGACGGCGTGGACCAGCGCGGAGCCACCACCGGAGACGATGCCCTCCTCGACCGCGGCGCGGGTCGCGGAGATGGCGTCCTCCAGACGGTGCTTGCGCTCCTTGAGCTCGACCTCGGTGGCGGCACCCACGCGGATGACGCACACGCCGCCGGCCAGCTTCGCGAGGCGCTCCTGGAGCTTCTCGCGGTCCCAGTCGGAGTCGGTGGACTCGATCTCGGCCTTGATCTGGGCGACGCGGCCCTGCACGTCGTCCTTGTTGCCGGCGCCGTCGACGACCGTGGTGTCGTCCTTGGTGACGGTGATGCGGCGGGCGGAGCCGAGGACGTCGAGACCGACCTGGTCGAGCTTGAGGCCGACCTCCTCGGAGACGACCGTGGCGCCGGTGAGGACCGCGAGGTCCTGCAGCATCGCCTTGCGGCGGTCGCCGAAGCCGGGGGCCTTCACGGCGACGGCGTTGAAGGTGCCGCGGATCTTGTTCACGACGAGGGTGGACAGGGCCTCGCCCTCGACGTCCTCGGCGATGATCAGCAGCGGCTTGGAGGCATTGGACTGGATGACCTTCTCCAGCAGCGGCAGGAGGTCCGCGATGGCGGAGATCTTGCCCTGCGTGATGAGGATGTACGGGTCGTCCAGGACGGCTTCCATGCGCTCCTGGTCCGTCACGAAGTACGGCGACAGGTAGCCCTTGTCGAAGGCCATGCCCTCGGTGAAGTCCAGCTCCAGACCGAAGGTGTTGGACTCCTCGACGGTGATGACACCGTCCTTGCCGACCTTGTCCATCGCCTCGGCGATGAGCTCGCCGACCTGCTGGTCCTGGGCGGACAGCGCGGCGACGGCGGCGATGTCGGACTTCTCGTCGATCGGGCGGGCCGTGGCGAGCAGGTCCTCGGAAACGGCGGCGACGGCGGCGTCGATGCCCTTCTTCAGGGCGGCCGGGGAGGCACCGGCGGCGACGTTCTTCAGGCCCTCGCGCACGAGCGCCTGGGCGAGCACGGTCGCGGTGGTCGTACCGTCACCCGCGATGTCGTTGGTCTTGGTCGCCACCTCCTTGACCAGCTGGGCACCGAGGTTCTCGTACGGGTCCTCGACCTCGACCTCGCGGGCGATGGTCACACCGTCGTTGGTGATGGTGGGAGCGCCGAACTTCTTGTCGATGACGACGTTGCGGCCCTTGGGGCCGATCGTCACCTTGACCGTGTCGGCAAGCTTGTTGACGCCGCGCTCGAGGGCGCGACGGGCGTCCTCGTCGAACTTCAGGATCTTCGCCATGGGAGCGTGAGCCCTCTTCCGGAATCAGGGGTAACGGCACTGCGCCCCGGGCGCCCGGCTCAATAGCGATCGCGGGGGCCAGGGGCGCAGTTCAAAGCAATGTGCTTGGGGTGAATTACTTCTCGACGATCGCGAGCACGTCGCGGGCCGAGAGGACGAGGTACTCCTCGCCGTTGTACTTCACCTCGGTGCCGCCGTACTTGCTGTAGAGCACGACGTCGCCGACGGAGACGTCGAGCGGAAGACGGTTGCCGTCCTCGAAGCGGCCCGGGCCCACGGCCAGGACGACGCCCTCCTGGGGCTTCTCCTTGGCGGTGTCCGGGATGACCAGGCCAGAGGCGGTGGTCTGCTCGGCGTCGAGCGGCTGGACCACGATGCGGTCCTCGAGCGGCTTGATGGCAACCTTGGAGCTGGTGGTCGTCACGATCCGACCTCCCCCTTCGGAGATCTCACGGGGTTAACTGTCTGAGGTGGCGACCAGGTGGATCCGTCGTCGCGGGTGCCGGACCTGCCCGTCGCTGTGTTGGCACTCTCCTAGGGGGAGTGCCAGAGCCGAGACTATGACTGCGATTAGCACTCGGTCAAGCGGACTGCTAATTGCCCGCGGCGCGTCGGCCGGGTGTTCTCTCCAGGTGGTCCTCCAGGTGGTCCTCCAGCCGCCCCACCCGCAGCCCCCGTTCACCGATCTCCCGCAGCAGACGCTCGGTGCGTTCCGTGAGGGTCAGGGACCCGGTCTCGCCGGACGGCACCGAGACGATGTCCCCGGCGCGCAGGGCGGGCTCGCCCCGGGTGTAGGTCAGTTCGCCGTGGCCGTCCAGGGACGCGCGCCACAGGACGACGGCCGTGATGCCGCAGTCGGCGGCGGCACGCAGGGTCGTCGTGTCGTAGGTGCCGTAGGGCGGGCGGAAGAGGCGGGGGCTGATGCCGAAGCGGGAGTGGAGCTTGTGCTGCTGGCCGCAGATCTCGGCGCGCTGCCCGGCGTAGGGCAGGCCGCGCAGGGCGGGGTGGTCGAGGGTGTGGTTCTGGATGGACGCGCCGACCGCGCGCAGCCGGGCGAAGTGGCCGTAGCCGGGTCCCACGACGCTGTCCGTGAGGAACATGCTGACCGGGAGCCGCCGTTCGCGGACGAGGCCGACGAAGCGGGGGTCGCGTTCGGCGCCGTCGTCGTAGGTGAGGAAGACGACCGGGTCGCGGGTGGGGACGTGGTCCACGACGGGGGGCAGTCGGCGGCTGTCGTCCGCCGCGCGTGCCGGGTCCTGCGCGCGGCCGTCGGCGGGGCCCGGCCGCTCCCCCGCGGCCCCGGTGCAGCCAGCCAGCAGGGCCGCGCACAGCACGGCGGCGGCCGGCCGCCTCACAGGTAGTCCTCCAGCCGCCCCACCGCGAACCCCTGGGCCGTGACCTTGTCCAGGAAGCGGCGGACCATGTCGGCCATCGTGCCCTTCCACTCGCCGGGGCCCCGGAAGTGCGTGAGGACGATGTCCCCCGGGCGCAGCTTGCGGTCCCCCTCGCGGTACTCCCAGTGGTCGGCGAAGACCTCCTGGTTCCACAGGGGCACGTACGCGATCCCGCAGGCCTTGGCGGCGCGCAGGGTCGCCCGGTCGTAGCTGCCGAACGGCGGGCGGAAGAGGTCGGGGCGTGTGCCGAACTGCTTCTTCAGGTAGCGCTGCATGCCGCAGATCTCGCGCTTCTGCGCCCGGTACGACAGGCCCCGCAGGCTGGGGTGGTGGAGGGTGTGGTTGTTCAGGACCACGCCCTGGGACTGCATCTTCCGGAAGTAGCGGGTGTCGTCCTTGACCAGGTAGCCGCTGAGGAAGGCGGTGTACGGGACGTCCAGGTCGCGCATCATCCGCAGGAACGCCCGGTCCTTCTCGGCGCCGTCGTCGATGGTGAGGAAGACGACCTTGTCCCGGGTGGGGACCGTGGTGAAGACGGGCGGGAGGTTCGACCTCCGGTGGCCGTTCACCTCGAAGCCCTCGCGGGTCCTGATCCTTGGCTTCTTCGCCGGGGGCGGCGGGGCGGCGAGGGGGGTCCTGCGCAGGTCCCAGCGGTGCGCGGCGGCGACCCGGGCGGCGTGCGCGGCGCGCAGCTTGCCTGCGTACGAGTCGAGCGCGCGGGCCGGGGGCGCGTCGAGGGGCTGCTGGCCGCCGGCCGGGGTGACCTGGTCGCCGCCGTCCTGCGCGCAGCCGGAGGCGATGGCGGCGAGCACGAGCACGGCGAGGCCGATCCGTACGCGTGCGGGCGCACGCCCCCCTGCCCGGCTTTTGTCATTTTGTACGACTGCTCGCATGGTGCCGGATCCTCGCAGCCCCTCCCGCCGATCCCGGTCCGACACCGCGGCCCGTGCCCCGTCATCCACCGACTGGCCCACACGCCTCCGGCCCGCCGCCGTGGCCGACAATGATCCGGTGAACGACCTCGCCCCCCTCCTCACCCCCGAAGGCCGCGCCCTCCTCGACGAGGTGCGGGACACCGACCCCGCGCAGGAGCTGGCCGTCGCGACCCGGCTGCGCCGCGAGCACCCCGCCGAGCTGGTGTCGGCGGCGCTCGGACAGGCACGGCTGCGGCAGCGGGCGGTGGTGAAGTTCGGGGCCGAGGACGCGGGCCGGATGTTCTTCACGCCGAACGGGGTCGAGCAGTCGACCCGGGCGAGCGTGGCGGCCTACCGGGCCCGTCGGATGGCGGACCTGGGCATCACCTCGGTCGCCGACCTGTGCTGCGGCATCGGCGGGGACGCGATCGCGCTGGCCCGCGCCGGGATCCGGGTGCTGGCCGTGGACCGGGACCCGCAGACGGCCGCCGCGGCCCGGGCGAACGCCGACGCGCTGGGCCTGGCCGGCCTCGTCGAGGTCCGCGAGGCGGATGTCACGGACGTGGACACGGCCGGTTTCGACGCCGTGTTCGTCGACCCCGCCCGGCGGGGCGGCCGTGGCCGGATCTTCGACCCCGAGGCCTACTCACCGCCCCTGTCCTGGGCCGTGTCCGCCGCCCGCCGGGCCCCTCGGGCCGCCGCGCTGAAGATCGCCCCCGGCATCCCGCACGAGGCGGTCCCCGAGGACGCCGAGGCCGAGTGGATCTCCGACGGCGGGGACGTCAAGGAGGCGGTGCTGTGGTTCGGCACCGAGCCGGGGGCGGTCCGGGCGACCCTGCTGCCCGGGCCCCGCACCCTGCTCTCCCGCGGCCTGCCCGACCCCGCGGTCCGCCCGCCCGGCCGCTACCTCTACGAGCCCGACGGCGCCGTCATCCGGGCCCACCTGGTCGCCGAGGTGGCCGACCGGGTCGGCGGCGGGCTGCTCGACGCGACGATCGCGTACGTCACGGCCGACGCCCTGCACCCGACCCCGTACGCCACGGCCTACGAGATCACCGACCATCTGCCCTTCAACGTCAAGAAGCTGAAGGCGCTGCTGCGGGAGCGGCGGGTCGGCACGCTGACGGTGAAGAAGCGGGGCTCGGCGGTCGAGCCGGAGGAGCTCCGCAGGAAGGTCAAGCCGCAGGGCCCGCACGCGGCGACGGTGTTCCTGACCCGGGTGGCGGGGGCGCCGGCGATGCTCATCGGGCACCCGGCCTGACCGTCACGGCTGTTCCGCGGCCCGGCGCAGCAGAAGCTCCCGCTCGCGTTCGTTGCGGGTCAGGGAGGCCGCCCGCCCGAACTCGGCCCGGGCCTCCGGCGTACGGCCGAGGCGGGCGAGCAGATCGCCGCGGACGCTGGGCAGCAGGTGGTACTCCCGCAGGGCGGGGTCGCCGGCCAGGGCGTCGACGAGGGCGAGGGCCTCGGCCGGGCCCTGCGCCATCGAGACGGCCACCGCGCGGTTCAGCTCCACGACCGGGGACGGGGAGCGGGCGGCGAGGAGGCCGTAGAGGGTGGCGATGCGGGACCAGTCGGTCTCCTCGTAGCTGTACGCGTGCGCGTGGCAGGCGGCGATGGCCGCCTGGAGCAGGTACGGGCCCGGGGCACCGCCACAGGCGGCCTCGGCCCGGCTCAGTGCGGCGAAACCGCGGGCGATGAGCATGCGGTTCCAGCGGGAGCGGTTCTGGTCCTTGAGCAGGACCGGCTCGCCGGAGGGGCCGGTGCGGGCCGCCGTACGGGACGCCTGGAGCTCCAGGAGCGCGGTCAGGCCGTGCACCTCGGGTTCCTTCGGCATCAGGGCCGTGAGCACCCGGGCCAGGCGCAGGGCGTCCTCGCACAGGGACGGGCGGAGCCAGTCGTCGCCGGCCGTGGCGGCGTACCCCTCGTTGAAGATCAGGTAGATGACGTCGAGGACCGAGCCGAGGCGGGCCTCGCGGTCGGGGCCGTGCGGCACCTCGAAGGCGACGTTCTTCGTCGCCAGGGTGCGTTTGGCGCGGACGATGCGCTGCGCGACCGTCGGCTCCGGAACGAGGAACGCGCGGGCGATCTCGGCCGTGGTGAGACCGCCGAGCAGGCGCAGGGTCAGGGCGGTACGGGCCTCGGTGGACAGGACCGGGTGGCAGGCGGTGAAGACCAGGCGGAGCAGGTCGTCGTCGATGTCGTCGGGATCGGCGGGCTCCTCCGGCGGGGCCGCCGCGTCGGGCAGGGCCCGGCCGATCTCCGCCAGCTTGCGGGCGTAGTTCTCCCGGCGCCGGACCAGGTCCACGGCGCGGTGGCGGGCGGTGGCCATGAGCCAGGCGCCCGGGTTGTCGGGCACCCCGTCCCGCGGCCACTGCTCCAGCGCCGCCACCAGCGCGTCCTGCGCGAGTTCCTCCGCGATCCCGACGTCCCGGACGACTCGGGTGACCCCGGCGATGATCCGGGGCGACTCCATCCGGAAGACGGTCTCGATGGCCCCGACGGCACGCTCGGCCTGGGGTGAGGTCGGCTGCGAGTCCGGGGTGGGCTGCGCGTCCGGGGTGGGCTGCGAGGTCACAGCCCACCATCAGACACCCATGGTGCCGCCCGGCCAAGCGGAACCGGTCAGTCCTCGGCGATCTGCCGGACCTCCGCGGTGATCGTCCAGTAGTCCTCGTGCAGGGACAGGAACCGCTTGGTCCACTCGATCGCCTCGGCCTTGTCCTTGCACTGGCTGATCGAGTAGCCGCCGATGACCTCCTTGGACTCGGTGAACGGCCCGTCGGTGACGGAGAGCTGCCCGCCCTCCCAGGTCACCCGGCTGCCGTCCGAGGTCGGCGTGAGCCCGGCCGTGTCGAGCATGACCCCGGCCTTGGTGATCTCCTCCAGCAGCTTGCCCATCCGCTCCATGAGCTCGGGGCTCGGGCCCTCGGCGGGGGCGTTCTTCTCGTCGACGCGGATCAGGGTGAGAAAGCGCGGCACGGTGACTCCTCGGGGGCTTCGGAAGCAGGGCTCCTCCCCGCTCTCACCCTTGCGTCGATCGGGAGAAGGACGGATCGACATGCTCGCCGGAATTTCCTCGGAGATTTTTTCCGGGGCACGTTCCGGCAGGTCAGCGCAGCGACTCCCACAGCCTCCCCGCCTCCGGCTCCTTCGCCACCACCCGGTTTGGATCCGACGGCGCCCGCACCACCGGCATCATCACCGTCCGCACCCCACTCGCCGGGAGGCCCTGCAGGCTCTGTCCGAGCCGGGTCAGTTCGGCGAGGGAGTCCAGGCCGGTGTCGGTGGTGAGGCCCGCCGTCACGGCGTCCGCGACGCGGTACAGCCTCGCCGGGTCGGTGAGCAGGTCCTGGGAGGCGATCTGCTCCAGCAGGGCCTTCACCAGCTTCTGCTGGAGCCCTATGCGGCCCAGGTCGCTGCCGTCGCCTATGCCGTGCCGGGTGCGGGCGAGGCCGAGGGCCTGAGTGCCGTCCAGGTGGTGGGTGCCCGCCTTCAGCCGCAAGTGACTGTCCTCGTCGGCGATGTCCTCGTCCGTGGTGACGGTGACCCCGCCCAGCGCGTCTACCAGCCTGGCGAAGCCGGAGAAGTCGATTTCGAGGTAGTGGTCCATGCGGACGTCCGTCATCTCCTCGACCGTCTTGACCGCGCAGACCGGACCGCCCACCTCGTACGCGCTGTTGAACATGGAGTGGTGGGCCACCGCCGTCGACCCGCCGGACGGGCGCGGGCAGGACGGGCGGGTGACCAGGGTGTCGCGCGGGATGCTCACCACCGTCGCGCTGGTCCGCCCGGCGTCGAGATGGACGACCATCGCCGTGTCCGAGCGGGCACCGGAGCTGTCGCCGCCGCCGAGCCTGCGGTTCTCCTCGCCGCTGCGCGAGTCCGAGCCGAGGACCAGGATGTTGAGGGCCTCGCTGGGCAGGGCCGGGGCCGAGGGCGCCGGGCTGCTCACCGGCTTCGGCGGCCGGTCGTCGCCCAGCGCGTTGTCGATGTCGACGCCGGTGATGTTGTCGTTGAGATGCCAGTAGGCCCAGCCCGCCGCCCCGGCGCCCAGCACCAGCGTCCCCGCCAGGGCGAGGCCGGCGATCTTCAGCGCTCTCGACCGCCGGCCCACGTCCGTGTCCTCGTCCCCGTCGCGTCCCGTCACGGGCAGGAACATAAGTCCGAATTATTACGGGCAGGGAGCTCAGGGAGTCTTTTCTTCGGAAATTCTCAGATTTCAGGTCCCGGAGCCACCCCGGTGGCACCACCGGCACCGGATTGCCCCCGCGCCACGGGCCGTTGAACCCGAACGTCGCCGAACCGCCCTCCGGTGCGGAGCCGTTGTACGGCGTGTCGGCGCAACTGTCCGGCACCGGCCGTGTGCCCGCGCATCAGCCGGCCGTGCATCTCGGCGACGTCCACGGTCCGTCGGACCCGGTCCAGCCGTAGCCGCCCCGGCCCGGCTCGACCCGGCGCCGCTTCACCGGGGGGTGTCGCCGAAAGTTTCGGTGGTGTAACCGATTGGCTTCGGCGCAATGTGGAGGTGTCCGGAACACCCGTCCATACAGACCCGCTATTCCGTCGGCCCCGTCGTGCTGCTGCGCACCACCAGGCTCGTCGCCAGCTCCACCCGGGTCGCCGCCTCGGCCCCCTCGTCCCGCCCGAGGGCGAGGACCAGCTTGGCCGCCGCCTCGGCCATCTCGGTCAGCGGCTGCCGTACGGTCGTCAGCGGCGGCCCGACCCAGGGCGCCACCGGCAGGTCGTCGAAGCCGACCACACTCAGGTCCTCCGGGATGCGCAGCCCCAGCTCGCGCGCGGCCTCGTAGAGCCCGAGCGCCTGGAGGTCGTTCCCGGCGAAGACGGCGGTCGGCCGGTCCGGGCGGCGCAGCAGTTCCAGGCCCCGCCGGTAGCCGGTCTCGTGGTGGAAGTCGCCGGTCGCGATCAGGGCGGGGTCCACCGGCAGCCCGGCCGTCTCCAGCGCGGCCCGGTAGCCGTCGATCCGGGCCCGGCTGCACATCATCTGTGAGGGGCCGCTGATCGCGCCGATCCGGCGGTGGCCCAGCTCGACCAGATGCCGGGTGGCGGCCAGGCCGCCCTGCCAGTTGGTCGCGCCGATCGACGGCACGTCGGCGCCGGGGTCCCCGGCCGGGTCCATCACCACGAACGGGATGGAGCGGCTGGTGAGCAGCGCCCGCTGAGACTCGTCGAGCCCGGACAGGACCAGGATCACGCCGTGCGGCCGGCGCGCGGCGACCTGGTCGGCCCAGGTCCGCCCGGGGGTGAGCCGCCCCGCGCTCTCGGACAGCACGACACTGAGCCCGGCGTCCCGGGCCACGTTCTCCACGCCCCGGATGACCTCCATCGCCCAGGCGCTCTCCAGTTCGTGGAAGACCAGGTCGAGCAGGGGCGAGCGGGTCGCCTCGGCACGGCGGCGCCGGTAGCCGTGGGCGCGCAGCAGGTCCTCGACGCGGGACCGGGTGGCCGGGGCGACGTCGGCCCGGCCGTTGAGGACCTTCGAAACAGTCGGGGCCGAGACGCCCGCCTCACGGGCGATCTCGGCGAGCGTCGCCGTCTGCGCGCTGCGCCCCTGCGTCCGGCTCTGCGTCCGGCTTTCAACCGGCTCCGGGGATGTCATGGCGGCGATCGTAACCCTGTCGGCCCCCTTGACGAAGTCCTCGCACCGCCATAGGTTCCCGGAACATTCGAAGTTCATAACGAAACATTCGTAGGAACGTTCGTGAGAGGGCCGTCCGTCCACCCGACAGGAGCTTCATGACCACCGCGCCCTGGCGTGATCCCGCGCTGCCCGCCGCCGCCCGCGTCGACGACCTGCTCTCCCGGATGACCCTGGAGGAGAAGACCGCCCAGCTGTACGGCGTGTGGGTGGGCGCCGCGACGGACGGCGACGGAGTCGCTCCGCACCAGCACGACATGACCGTCGAGTACGACTGGGATGAGCTGATCACCCACGGCCTGGGCCAGCTGACGCGCTCCTTCGGCACCGCCCCCGTGGACCCGGCGCTCGGCGCGCAGGCCCTGGCGCGCGCCCAGCGCCGGATCGCCGGGGCGGGCCGCTTCGGCATCCCGGCGATCGCGCACGAGGAGTGCCTGGCCGGCTTCACCGCCTGGCGGGCCACGGCCTACCCGGTCCCGCTGGCCTGGGGCGCGACCTGGGATCCGCCGCTGGTCGAGGAGATGGCCCGCCGCATCGGCGACGACCTGCGCTCGGTCGGCGTGCACCAGGGGCTCGCGCCCGTGCTGGACGTCGTACGCGATCCGCGCTGGGGCCGCGTGGAGGAGACGATCGGCGAGGACCCGTACCTGGTCGGCACGGTCGGAACCGCGTACGTGCGGGGCCTGGAGTCGGCCGGAGTCGTCGCCACACTCAAGCACTTCGCCGGGTACGCCTCCTCGGCCGGCGCCCGCAACCTCGCCCCGGTACGGGCCGGGGTGCGCGAGTTCGCCGACGTCACCCTGCCGCCCTTCGAGATGGCCCTGCGCGAGGGCGGGGCCCGCTCGGTGATGGCCGCCTACACCGAGACGGACGGCGTCCCGGCCTCCGCGGACCCGGGGCTGCTGACACGGCTCCTGCGCGAGGAGTGGGGCTTCAGCGGCACGGTCGTCGCCGACTACTTCGGCATCGCGTTCCTCCAGACCCTCCACCGCGTCGCCGGCACCCCGGCCGGGGCGGCCCACACGGCCCTCACCGCCGGCATCGATGTCGAACTGCCCACCGTCAAGTGCTACGGCCGCCCGCTGCTGGAGGCGGTCCGCTCGGGCGCGGTCCCCGAAGAGCTCGTGAACCGGGCGGCCCGGCGCGTCCTGCTCCAGAAGTGCGAACTGGGCCTGCTGGACGAGGACTGGACGCCCGAGCCGGGCACGGCGGTCGACCTCGACTCGACGGGCAACCGCATCCTGGCCCGCCGCCTGGCCGAGGAGTCGGTGGTGCTGCTGGACAACCCCGACGACCTGCTCCCGCTGGCCCCCGACACCCGCATCGCGGTGGTCGGCCCCCGGGCGGCCGACGCCCTGGCCATGCTGGGCTGCTACTCCTTCCCGTCCCACGTCCTCACCCACCACCCCGAGGTGCCGGCCGGCATCGAGATCCCGACCGTCCTGGACGCCCTGCGCACCGAACTCCCGGACGCCAAGGTGACGTTCGCGCAGGGCTGCGACGTGACGGACCCGGACACCGGGGGCTTCGAGGAGGCCATCGCCCGCACCGCCGAGGCGGACGTGTGCGTGGCGGTCCTCGGCGACCGGGCGGGCCTGTTCGGCCGCGGCACCTCGGGCGAGGGATGCGACGCGACGGACCTCGGCCTGCCGGGTGCCCAGGGCGAACTGCTGGACGCACTGGTCGCCACCGGCGTCCCCGTGGTGCTGGTGCTGCTGACCGGCCGCCCTTACGCCCTGGGCCGCTGGCACGGCCGGCTCGGTGCGGTCGTCCAGGCGTTCTTCCCGGGCGAGGAGGGAGGCCCGGCGGTCGCGGGCGTCCTCTCGGGCCGCGTGAACCCCTCGGGCCGCCTGCCCGTCAGCGTCCCGCAGGTCCCCGGCGGGCAGCCCTGGACCTACCTCCAGCCGCCCCTGGGCCTGGCGGGCGAGGTCAGCAACCTCGACCCGACCCCGCTGTACGCCTTCGGCCACGGCCGCTCGTACACGGCGTTCGCCTGGGAGGACTGCTCGGCGACCGAACCGGCCGGGCTCGGCACCGACGGCTCCCACGACGTGTCGGTGACCGTCCGGAACACGGGCGGGCGCACGGGCGCGGAGGTGGTGCAGCTCTACCTGCACGACCCGGTGGCCTCGGTGACCCGCCCCGACGTACGGCTGATCGGCTACCAGCGGGTGGAACTGGACCCGGGCGAGGCGGCCCGGGTGACGTTCCGCTTCCACGCGGACCTGTCGTCCTTCACGGACGGCTCGGGCCGCAGGGTGGTCGAACCGGGCGCCCTGGAACTGCGGTTGGCGGCGTCCAGCACGGACGTACGCCACACGGCGCACCTCACGCTCACGGGCCCGGTCCGCGAGACCGGGGCGGACCGGCGGCTGCGCTGCGAGACGGAGGTGTCCCCGGCCCTCGGGCAGACCGGTCCGGTCAGTCCACGGCCAGCGACTCGAAGCGCCAGCGATGCACCGCCCGGGTGACCAACTCATCGTCGGGTTCGGGCAGTTCGGGCAGGTCGGCGTCGAGGGGGGCGTCCCACCAGGTGAGGACGAGGACCCGGTCCTGGGGAGCGCGCAGGGTCTCCCTGCGCAGCGGCGTGCGGGGCAGCTCCTGGGCGCGGGCCCAGGCGAGCAGGTCCTCGCCGCGCCCGGGCACGGCCCGGGCCTCCCACATCAGCGCGACCGTCACGAGTAGAGGTTCTCCTTGCTGACCTCGTGCACATGGTCGTGGTCGCCCGGGACGTGCGGCTCCGTCACCGGCAGCGAGGAGTCCGCCGACAGGTCCCAGCTCGACGCCGCCCGGTTCCGGGCGACCATCTCGGCGCCCAGGGCGGCGACCATCGCGCCGTTGTCCGTGCACAGCTTGGGACGGGGCACGCGCAGCCGGATGCCGGCGGCCTCGCAGCGCTCCTGGGCGAGGACGCGCAGCCGTGAGTTGGCCGCCACGCCGCCGCCGATCATCAGGTGGTCGACGCCCTCGTCCTTGCAGGCCCGGACGGCCTTGCGGGTCAGCACGTCCACGACCGCCTCCTGGAAGGAGGCCGCCACGTCCCGCACCGGCACCTCCTCGCCCGCCGCCCGCTTGGCCTCGATCCAGCGCGCCACGGCGGTCTTCAGCCCCGAGAAGGAGAAGTCGTAGACCGGGTCGCGCGGGCCGGTCAGGCCCCGGGGGAAGGCGATCGCGTTCGGGTCGCCCTCCTTCGCGTACCGGTCGATGACCGGGCCGCCGGGGAAGCCGAGGTTCAGCACACGGGCGATCTTGTCGAAGGCCTCACCGGCCGCGTCGTCGATGGTGGCGCCCATCGGCCGGACGTCGGAGGTGATGTCCGAGGACAGCAGCAGCGAGGAGTGCCCGCCGGAGACCAGCAGGGCCATCGTCGGCTCGGGCAGCGCGCCGTGCTCCAGCTGGTCCACGCAGATGTGCGAGGCGAGGTGGTTGACGCCGTAGAGGGGCTTGCCGAGGGCGTAGGCGTAGGCCTTGGCCGCGGAGACGCCGACCAGCAGGGCGCCCGCGAGGCCGGGACCGGCGGTGACGGCGATGCCGTCGAGGTCGCGGGCGGTGACGCCCGCCTCCTTCAGCGCGCGGTCGATGGTGGGGACCATCGCCTCCAGGTGGGCGCGGCTCGCGACCTCCGGAACCACGCCGCCGAAGCGGGCGTGCTCGTCGACGCTGGAGGCGACGGCGTCGGCCAGCAGGGTGGTGCCCCGGACGATGCCGACGCCGGTCTCGTCGCAGGAGGTCTCGATTCCCAGTACGAGGGGTTCGTCAGCCATTGATCTCGGTTCCTTGTACGGAGTTCTCGGGGGCGGTCAGGCGCATCACCAGGGCGTCCACGTTCCCGGGCTGGTAGTAGCCGCGCCGGAAACCGATGGGCTCGAAGCCGAAGCGCTCGTACAGCTTCTGTGCGCGGACGTTGTCGACCCGGCACTCCAGCATCACCTCGGCGCACTCGAAGGTGGTGGCCGCCCGCAGCAGTTCGGCCAGCAGCCGTCCGCCGAGGCCGGTCCCCCACAGGTCGCGGGCGACGGCGATGGTCTGGACGTCGGCCTGCTCACCCGTGGCGACCAGACCCGCGTACCCGACGATCCCGGAGCCGGCCTCGGCGACCACGTACCGCCGGTTGGCCTCGGGCCCCCGCGCATGGGCCAGCTCGGACCAGAACATGCCCCGGGACCAGGCGTCCTCGGGGAACAGGTCCCGCTCCAGCTCCAGCACGGCGTCGATGTCCCACCAGCGCATCTCGCGCAGCGCGCACGTCACGGGTTCGGTCACTTGGGGGTGACCACCTTGTAGTTCTTGGGGACCTGGGCGTCGGGGCGGCGCAGGTACAGCGGCCGGGGCGCGGGGAGTTCCTCTCCGGCCGCCAGTCTCTCCGCGGCGAGCCGGGCGAGGGCGGCGGCGGACACGTGCTCCGGCTCGTGCGCCTTGGGGAAGGTGTCCGGGTACAGCAGCGCGCCGGCGCCGACCGCGGGCAGTCCCCCGACCTGCTCGGCGATGTCGGCGGGCCGGTCCACGGCGGGGTCGGTGACGCGGGTGCGGGAGTCGGCGTAGCGGGCCCAGTAGACCTCCTTGCGGCGGGCGTCGGTCGCCACGACGAACGGGCCCTCCAGGTCGGCGGCGTAGGCGAGGCCGTCCAGCGTGCACACCCCGTGCACGGGGACGCCGAGCGCGAGGCCGAAGGTGTCCGCGGTCATCAGGCCGACGCGCAGCCCGGTGTACGGTCCGGGACCGATCCCGGCGACGATCCCGGTGACGGCGTCGAGCCGCAGACCGGCCTCGGCGAGCACCCGGTCGATCGCCGGCAGCAGCAGTTCCCCGTGGCGCCGCGCGTCCACCTGACTCGACGAGGCGATGACATCGCGTCCGTCGTGCAGCGCGACGGTGACGGCGGGCGTGGCGGTATCCAGAGCGAGCAAGAGCACGCAAACAGCCTACGGCTCCCCGGGGCCCGGCACGGCCGCGCCTGCCGGGTCGTCACGTGCTGCTACCGTCACCTACCGTCACGACAGGGATGCACGACGTGAGGTGAACGCGGGTGTCAGCTAGCAGCTCGGGAATCGTGGCCGGGCTCACCGCCGCGGCCCTCGCGACGGTCGGCTACCTCGCACACGACGCCGCCGAGGCCCTGCCGCCCGGAATGGGGAGGTCGGCGCAGGCGGGCGCGGCGCCGGCGCCCGGTACGACCAAGGCGCCCCCGGTGCGGCAGGACCCCACGGCACTGCCCCCCGATTCCGGCAAGGGTGCCCGGGTCGTCTACTCGCTGCGCGGCGACCGGGTGTGGCTGGTCGCCGGGGACGAGGCGGTGAGCCGCACGTTCGAGGTCGAACCGAGCGCGGTGGACCCGGCCCCGGGCACCTACTCGGTGACGTCCCGCTCGAACGCGGTCACCGGCTCCGACGGCGTCCCGGTCGAGCACGTGGTGCGCTTCGCCAGTGTGGACGGCGTGGTCATCGGCTTCAGCGCGGCCGTGCACGAGTCGGCCGCCCCGGCGCCCGCCCCCGACCCGAAGGTCCGCACGGGCGGCATCCGCGAGTCCCGCGCGGACGGCGACGCGATGTGGACGTTCGCGACGATCGGCCGCAGGGTCGTGGTCGTCCGCTAGGACCTGTCGTGAAGATCGGGTCCTAGGCCGCTTCGCGGTGTGCGGAGGTCCGCTCGCAGAGTTCCGGCTCGGGAGGGCGCGGCGGTGCGGAGATCAGCGCCGCCGCCCGGCCCGCCGCCAGCAGGTCGCGCATGGACACCCCGGCGACCGCGAACCGCTGCGGCTGCCCCTTGCTCTCTGTAGCCGACATGGACGCCTCCCGAAGGGCCGGGGCCGACGAAGTTAGGTACACCTAACTACGGACTGGATACCATGTGACCACGCACGAGACGCCGAACGCAACATCTTGCCGACGTCTTGTCGGAACGTTCATCGAATGACCGCACACCAGGACCCCCGGGACACCCGGACTCACGCGGACTCACGCGGCGAGGACGCTCAGATCCGCAGTGGCCCAGCGTTCCCCCACACCGGTGACGGTCATCTGCCGGACCTCGTCGGTCGTGTCGCCCACCGCCCGGTGGATGACGACCTGGAGCCGGTCCTCCGTCAGCTCCTCGACCTTGCCCTCGCCCCACTCCACGACGACCACGGAGTCGGGCAGCGAGACGTCGAGGTCGAGGTCCTCCATCTCGTCGAGGCCGCCGGAGAGCCGGTAGGCGTCGACGTGGACCAGCGGCGGCCCGTCGCCCAGCGAGGGGTGCACCCGGGCGATCACGAACGTCGGCGAGGTGACGGCCCCGCGCACGCCGAGCCCCTCGCCCAGCCCACGGGTCAGCGTCGTCTTGCCCGCCCCGAGCTCTCCGCTGAGCATCACCAGGTCGCCCGCGCGCAGCAGTTTGGCGAGCCGGCGGCCCAGCTCCCGCATCTGCTCGGGGGACGTGACGACGATCTGGACGGATCCGGGCTCAGCCGGGCTGTGCGGTGCTGGTGCTTCCATAGCCCTTCACGGTAGCCCCTGCGGGCACGGCACCCGTGCGGGTGAGCAGGTCGGCGAGGCGGTCGGTGACCACTTCCGGGTGTTCCAGCATCACCAGGTGCCCGGCGTCCGGCACCAGCACCAGCTCGGCGTCGGGGAGCAGATCGGCGATGGCCTCGCTGTGCTCACTGGGCGTGACCAGATCCTGCACGCCGGCCAGCACGAGGACCGGCTGGTCGGCGAAGTGGGCGAGCGCCTCCGTCTTGTCGTGGTCGTTGAACGCCGGGTAGTACTCGGCGACTACGTCGATCGGCGTGCTCTCGATCATCCGCTCGGCGAACCGGGCGACGGCCGGGTCGACGTCCCGGGACGCGAAGGAGTACCGCTTGATGATCCCGGCGAACAGGTCCGCCGTCGCCCGGCGCCCCTTCTCCACCAGCTCGGCCCGCTGCCCCAGCGCCTTCAGCACCCCGGGCAGCACCCGCCGCACCGCGTTGACCCCGGCGACGGGCAGGCCGTAGTTGACCTCGCCGAGCCGCCCCGACGACGTCCCCACGAAGGCGACCCCGACGACCCGCTCGCGGATCAGCTCCGGGTACTGGTCGGCCAGGGCCATCACGGTCATGCCGCCCATGGAATGCCCGACGAGCACCAGCGGCCCCTCGGGCGCCGCCGCGTCTATGACGGCCTTCAGGTCCCGGCCCAGCTGCTCGATGGTGACCGGCTCGCCGTCCCGGGTCTGGGCCACGCCCCGCCCGGACCGGCCGTGGCTGCGCTGGTCCCAGTGCACGGTCCGCACGACGCCCCGCAGGGCGGCCCGCTGGAAGTGCCAGGAGTCCTGGCTGAGGCAGTAGCCGTGGCTGAAGACGACGGTGACGGGAGCGGGTGACTTGCGGCCGAAGAGCCGTCGGCGGCGGGGGCCGATGGCGGCGGGAGCGGCCTCCTCGTCGAGGTCGTCGACCTCGTAGTACAGCTCCGTGCCGTCGTCGGCGAACGCCTTGCCCGGCATGCCGCGCAGCGAGCCGTACGGCCCTGCGGAGTCCAGGGCGAGCCGGGCCTTCTGCCGCATGCCGCGGCCGACCGTCATGCGCTCCAGGGCGACACCGGCGGCCGCGCCCGCGGCCACCACGCCTATCGCCACGCCCGCGATACCGGTCGCCCGGCGCCAGCCCCCCGCGGCCCCCGCGGCGGAGACCGCGACGGCCGCGGAGGCGACGTCCGCGACGACCTCCGCACTGCTCTCGCTCACGTACCGCTCCTCTTCGCCGGGTGCCGGTCGGGTGGCTCACCCGGTCGAGTGAACCGGTGAGCCGGATGGTGCTGCTGTCGCCAGCGTGCCTGGTGTTCCTCGCGTGACGGGTTCCCCGTGCGAGTCACCCGTCCCCTTCCTCATTCACATAGACGCGAGGAACACGCGTTCCGATCCGGGTCACGATCTCGTAGGCGATGGTTCCGGCCGCCTGGGCCCAGTCCTCCGCCGTGGGCTCTCCGCGGTCCCCGGGCCCGAACAGGACCGCTTCGGCCCCGGCCGCGGGCTCGTCGCCCCCCAGATCCACCACGAACTGGTCCATGGCGACCCGCCCGGCGATCGTGCGCCACTTTCCCTCCACCAGGACCGGCCCGGCCGAGGAGGCGTGCCGCGGGATGCCGTCGGCGTAGCCCAGCGGCACCAGGCCGAGGGTGGTCGCGCCGGGCGTCACGTACCGGTGGCCGTAGCTGACGCCGTGCCCGCCCGGCACGTGCTTGACCAGGGCCAGCGAGCCGGACAGCGTCATCACCGGGCGCAGCCCGAAGTCGGCCGGGGTGCCCAGCTCGGGGCTGGGCGAGATGCCGTAGGTGGCGATGCCGGTGCGGACCAGGTCGAAGTGGCTCTCGGGGAGCGTGAGGGTGGCCGGCGAGTTGGCGATGTGCCGGACCTCGGGCCGCACGCCCTGTCCCTCGGCGTACGCGACCATCTCCCGGAAGACGCCGAGCTGGTCGGCGATGGAGGGGTGCCCTGGCTCGTCGGCGCAGGCGAAGTGCGACCACAGTCCCGTGACGCACAGCAGCCCCTCCGCCTCGGCCCGCAGCGCCTCGCGGACCAGCCCGGCCCAGTCCTCCCCGGGCTGGCAACCGCCACGCCCGAGGCCGGTGTCGGCCTTGAGCTGCACGCGGGCGGGCCGGCCGGCTTCCCTGGCCGCGCCGACGACCTCCGCCAGGGCCCACATCCCGCTGACGGACACGTCCAGGTCGGCCTCGATCGCCTCGCGCCAGGGCCCGCCGGGCGTCCACAGCCAGCACATGATGCGGCCCGGCAGCCCGGCGGCCCGCAGGGCCAGGGCCTCCTCGGGCGTCGCCGTGCCCAGCCAGCTCGCCCCCGCGGCGACGGCCGCGCGGGCGCACGGCACAGCCCCGTGGCCGTACGCCTCGGACTTGACCACGGCCATCACGGCCGCGCCCGGCGCATGGGCGCGCAGGGCCCGCACATTGGCCCGCAGGGCGGCCAGGTCGATCTCGGCACGGGCCCGCAGGGGCGCGGTCGGGGCTGTTCTCTCGCTCATCGCGCCCAGTGTCTCAGAGGGCTCCGGCCGCAGGTCCGCTACGTCCCGGGCCGCCGCCCCCATACGAACACCCGGTCGCCCTTCTTCAGCACGCCCCGCAGCCGCCGCGCGTCGCCCACGGTGAGATGGACGCAGCCCAGCGAGCCGACGGCGGTGTGGAGGGAGCCGTGGACGCCGTGGAAGGCCTGCCCGCCGCTGAAGAACTGGGAGTACGGCATGGGCGTGTTGTACAGCGTCGACCAGTGGTTCTTGTGCCGCCAGTAGACCTTGTGCCACCCGGCTCGGGCCCGGTACCCGACCCGCCCGCTGCGGGGGGGGCACCGCCCGAACACGATCTGCCGGCCCTTCTGCACCGACATCAGCCGGCGGCCGAGACCGACGCATGCCACGGGATGGGACCGCACCGGGCAGTTCCCGGCGGCGTTCGGGTCGCGGCGGGCCGACAGGTACTGCATCCGCGACCAGGTGACCGGCCCGGCGAACCCCCTGGCCGGCCTGATCCCCTGCTGCACCTGGAACGCCCGGACGGCCCGGCAGTCACCCGCCGAGTGCACCCCGTCGACCCGCCGCCCGAGCCACCGCTCGACCTGCCGCTGGTACGGCCCCGCCTGCGCGGTACAGCTCACCCGCGCGACCGCCTCCCCCAACGGCACGTACTCGACCAGCGCGTACGTCCCCGCCACCGCGCTCCGCGGCTCGACGGCCTCCTCCTCGGCGGACGGCGTGTACACCACGGGCGGCAGCGCCTGGTCGGGCGTGTCGAGCGACCAGGGCCGCGCGGGCCCCGGCGCGACGCCGGGCACCGGCCCGGCAGACGGCCCGGGAGCCGGTGGCACGGAAGCGGCCCCGGCAGCACCGACGGGCAGCACGGCGGCAACGGCGAGCGGCAGGGCGAGGGCACGCCCGGCGGTACGTCTGCGGATCACGCGCCCAGACAAACGCGGCATCCGCCCCGTAAGCCGCTCACCAGCCCGTCCGGCGCCTGAGGACGAGGTCGTTCAGGCCGAAGCGGAGGCGCGGGGGCGGCAGCCCCCGGTTCGGGACGGGAAGGGGCGGAGGGGGCGAGCCCACCTCCACACCGGCCCCCACCGACCCGCACCCACACCCGCAAGCAGCCCTCTCGCCCCTCACCCCAGAACGTTGCGCCAAGCCTCCGGCACCGCATCGGCCACGTCATGCGCCCCCACCGGCGCCCCCTCCGCCGCCAGCCGCCCGGCCAGCCCGTGCAGATACGCCCCGACACTCCCCGCATCCACCGCCGGCAACCCCGCCGCCAGCAATGACCCGCCCAGCCCGGACAGCACGTCCCCGCTCCCGGCCGTGGCCAGCCACCCCGTCCCCGTCGGATTCACCCGCACCGCCCCGCCTGCCGAGTCGGCCACCAGCGTCGTGGACCCCTTCAGCAGCACAGTCGCCCCGTACCGCCGCGCCAGCTCCCGCGCCGCCGCCAGCCGACCGCCCTCGACCTCCCCCCGCTCCACACCCAGCAGCGCCGCCGCCTCTCCCGCATGGGGCGTCATCAGCGTCGGCGCCCGCCGCCCCCGCACGACCTCGGCGTCCGCCAGCCGCAGCCCGTCCGCGTCGATCAGCACCGGCACGTCCGCCGCCAGCACCTCCGCGACCGTCGCCGCGTCGTCCCCGGCCCCCGGCCCCACGACCCACGCCTGCACCCGGCCGGCCTGCTTCGGCCCCTGGTCCGAGACGAGCGTCTCGGGAAACCGCGCGATGACGGCGTCCCCGGCCGGCCCGACGTACCGCACGGCCCCGGCCCCGCCCCGCAGCGCACCCGACACCGCCAGGACAGCGGCCCCCGGATACCGCGCCGATCCGGCGGCGATCCCGACCACGCCCCGCCGGTACTTGTCGCTCTCCGCCCGCGGCACCGGCAGCAGCCGGGCCACGTCCTCGTGCTGCAACGCCTCCAGCTCCGGCTCGGCGGGCAGTTCCAGCCCGATGCCGACCAGCCGTACCGACCCCGCGTACTCCCGGGCGGGATCGATCAGGAGCCCCGGCTTGTGCGTCCCGAACGTCACGGTCAGGTCGGCCTGTACGGCGACCCCGTGCACCTCCCCGGTGTCGGCGTCGACACCGCTCGGCAGATCGACCGCGACGACGGCTCCCCGCGACCGCCCGGCGGCAGCGGCCAACGGCACGGCGTCCGGCCGCAGCCCGCCCTTCCCGCCGATGCCGACGATCCCGTCGAGGACGAGGTCCGCGCCCTCCACGAGCGCCTCCCCCTCACCGGCCCGGGCGACCCGCCCCCCGGCCCGCCGCAACGCCGCGAGCCC